>NZ_JARTJQ010000095.1:0-34881 GCF_036225245.1 Weizmannia sp. CD-2023 | reverse complement strand
CTAAGAGGATATTAGAAAAATTGAAGCAATATCAAAAAGAAACTGGGATTCCAACTAGAACAGCCGCAATCTTAGAATTGTTGAGAAAAGGATTGGAAAAATAACTTTGGCTAAAGCCAACCGAAATTCATCTCCCACCTACTCATTGGTGCGATTCGCACCTTCACATTCCTTGAGGATGGGAGACTTCTTTCGGAAAGACGTTAAAAACAAAAGCCGCCCGCTCAAATAGGCAAAACACTCTGATGGTTTGTTCATTTTTGCATCAGATGCTAGAATAAAAAAAGAGAATAGTAGTTTTATTTTTGCAAAGGTTTGGTATAAGTAACAGAGTTTCCGGTTTTTTGTATTCTTTTCTGAAGGCCTGCCTTCACTGTTTGCAAAAGGAGGAAAAGAAATGGAAACCAAATCGATTCACATCACGATTGATGGCCGGGATTATGAAGCCCGCCCCGGCGAGAAAATCATCGATGTGATCAACCGGAATGATATTTTTCATCCACAAATTTGCTATTACCCGGAAGTTGATCCGATCCAAACTTGCGACACGTGTATTGCGGAAGTGAACGGGGAACTGATGCGCACCTGTTCGACGGCGGCGGAGGACGGCATGGTGGTCCGCCTCAGCGATGACCGGTCGGAAGCGGCCCGGCATGAAGCGATGGACAGGATTCTCGCCAACCACCTTTTATACTGTACGGTGTGCGACAATAACAACGGCAACTGCATCGTCCACAATACAACGGAAAAAATGGGCATCGAACACCAGAAATATCCGTTTACGCCAAAAACGGACGCAAGCGGGGTCGACTATTCGCACCCGTTTTACCGGTACGACCCGAACCAGTGCATCGCATGCGGGAGATGCGTGGAAGCCTGCCAAAATCTGCAGGTGAACGAAACGCTTTCCATTGACTGGGAAGCAGAACGCCCGCGCGTCATTTGGGATAACGGCGTTCCGATCAACGAATCGTCATGCGTTTCCTGCGGGCATTGCGTCACCGTCTGCCCTTGCAATGCATTGATGGAAAAATCAATGCTCGGCGAGGCAGGCTATTTAACCGGGCTTGAAGAGGACCTGCTTAACCCGATGATTGATCTTGTGAAAAAAGTCGAACCGGGTTACGGCAGCATTTTTGCCATATCCGAAATCGAAGCTTCGATGCGCGAACAGCGCACGAAAAAAACGAAAACCGTTTGCACCTTCTGCGGTGTCGGCTGCACATTTGAAGTATGGACAAAGGGCCGGAAAATTTTAAAAATCGAACCGAAGCATGAAGGCCCGGTAAACGCCATCTCCACTTGCATCAAAGGCAAATTCGGCTGGGATTTTGTCAATTCCGATAAACGGCTGACAAAACCGCTTGTCCGCAAAGACGGTAAATTTGTAGAAACATCATGGGATGAAGCGCTCAGCGTGGTGGCAAGCCGGCTGAAAGAAATCCATTCGCAATACGGAAAAGATGCGGTCGGTTTTATTTCTTCTTCAAAAGTCACCAATGAAGAAAACTATTTAATGCAAAAGCTGGCGCGCCAGGTATTTGAAACCAACAATGTCGACAACTGTTCGCGCTATTGCCAGTCGCCGGCAACGGACGGCCTGCTCAGAACCGTTGGCATGGGCGGCGACAGCGGCACGATTAAAGATATTGCCTCAGCCGGTCTTGTCATAATTGTCGGCGCGAACCCGGCGGAAGCCCACCCGGTCCTTGCAACTCGCATCAAACGGGCCCATAAACTGCACGGCCAGAAACTGATTGTTGCCGATATGCGCAAAAACGAAATGGCAGAGCGCGCTGATCTTTTTATCCATCCGAACCAGGGCACAGACCAGGTATGGCTGATGGCGGTGACGAAATATATCATCGACCAAGGCTGGCACGACCAAAAATTCATTGCGGAAAAAGTGAACTTTTTTGATGAATTTAAAGAAACGCTTGAAAAATACACGCTCGACTACGCTGAAAAGATTACCGGCATCCCGAAGGAAACGCTGGTCCAAATCGCCGAAATGATCCATCAGGCAGACGGGACATGTATCCTCTGGGGCATGGGCGTCACGCAAAATACAGGCGGTTCCGATACGTCCGCCGCTATTTCCAATCTGCTCCTTGCCACCGGAAACTACGCGCGCCCGGGTACAGGCGCTTATCCGTTGCGCGGGCATAACAATGTGCAAGGCGCATGCGATATGGGCACGCTGCCGGGATGGCTGCCGGGCTACCAGCATGTGGAGGATGATGCGGCACGCGAAAAATTTGAAAAAGCGTACGGCGTCAAAATCAGCAACAAACCGGGGCTGAACAATATTGAAATGCTGCATGCGATTGCAGCCGGGCAGTTAAAAGCCATGTATATCATCGGCGAAGACATGGCGCTTGTCGACTCCGACGCCAACCATGTTAGCGAGGAACTTTCCAATCTTGACTTTCTTGTCGTCCAGGATGTCTTTTTCTCAAGGACGGCCCAATATGCGGATGTTGTTTTGCCTGCAGCCCCGTCGCTTGAAAAAGAAGGCACCTTTACAAACACGGAACGCCGTGTGCAACGGATGTACCAGGCACTCCCGGCTTTGGGCGAATCCAAACCGGACTGGTGGATTATCCAGGAAGTGGCAAAACGGCTCGGCGCAGACTGGCATTACAGCCACCCGGGCGAAATATTTGCCGAAATGGCCAGCCTGGCTCCGCTGTTTGCACAGGCGGACTACGACAAATTGGAAGGCTGGAACAGTTTCCTTTGGGGAAGCCTTGATGGCGCCAATACCCCGCTTCTTTACAAGGACGGCTTCCCGTTCCCGGACGGCAAAGCGCGGTTTGCCCTGACAGACTGGGTAAAACCGGCTGAATTTCCGGAACAATACGATTTGCATATTAATAACGGCCGGATGCTGGAACAGTTCCACGAAGGCAATCTGACCAATAAATCGGAAGGCATCGAATCAAAAGTCCCGGGCGTATTCGTTGAAGTGTCGCCGGAGCTTGCAAAAGAACGCAATCTCGACACCGGAGACCTTGTCCGCGTCACTTCCCCGTTCGGCTCGCTGCAACTGCATGTGCTGGTCACAGATCGCGTGCAGGGCAAAGAACTATACTTACCGATGCACTCGACGGAAAAAGAATCGGCGATCAACTTCTTAACCGGGCCGATTTACGATAAACGGCAAAGCACACCGGCGTTTAAACAAACGAAAGTGAAGATGGAACTGATCCGAAAAGGTGGGGAGTCACCACTGCCGAAATCAAACCACCGCGATAAGAAACGAAATCCTACACGCGGCGTGGAAGTCGAACGCAAATGGCAGCGCGAAGGCTATCAACCATTAACAGACGTACACTAAGAGAGGGGGAAAAAGGATGGCCGCTCCGATCACAGAGATTGCAAGACAGCAGCCGACGGAAGAAGAAGTCACCCGGCAAAAGCTCGAGGAATTGGAAAAACTGGTTGCCGATCATAAAGATGCGTTTGAAAATTTGATCCGGCTGATCGATGATTTCAATGATACTGGCGCACTGGAAGCCGCAAATGCAATGATTCTCGCAAAAAATGATATTTTAAAAATCGTCCTTGAGCAATTATCCCGGGAACAGGTCGTCAACCTGATCAACATGCTGCTCGGCACGGCCGGCGTCTTTATGAAAGCCGACCACGACCTTATTATCCACTTGATGAACGGTGTAGCATCAGGCTTTGATGAAGGCAAACAATTCATTGGCTCGGAAGAAAAAGTGACATTGTTCGGGCTGCTGAAATCGTTGAGCGACCCGGACGTCAACCGGGCAGTCGGTTTCGCCATTTCCTTTTTGAAGGGCATGGGAAAAGCGCTCCAGGAACCGGTGCCGAAAAAAGAAGACGTGGATAATGAAACATTGGCAAATATTTAACGCCATTCGAAAAGGAAGCACGGAAATGCGTGCTTCCTTTTTCATTGAAAATATTTTTGGTAGAGCGAACGGGCCTCTCTCTTATCTTTCGTACCGTGAATGAGCATCCTCCCGTCCGGAAATAAAACCGTCCGGTGGCCTTCAAGCGCGGTGATCATTAAGTAGCCGTTATACTCTACGGCAGCACCGCCCGCTTTCATCTCCCGCGCCATGTTTTCAAGCTCGAACGCGCCCGGATGACGGATTTGTACTGTATCCCGCCCGCATAGCACATCAGCCGATGATTGGGATTGTAGGGCCGGATAGACCGGATGCCCCCCGCATGACGGACAGTCCTTATTTTTCATTTTTCCTGCTTTGATGAAATGATGTTCACCTTGCCAAATATCAAACACGGCAACGGAATCGCGCGGCTTTTCCCCGGAAAGCAGTTTTAAAGCTTCTGTTGTCTCATAAGCCGCGGTCATTTGCACAGCCGGCGCGATAATGCCCGCTGTATCGCACGTCGCGTGGTAAGCGGGGAGATGGCCAATCAGGCAGCGGAGGCAAGGCGTTTCGTCGGGAATAATCGGAAACGAAACACCGCAGCTGCCAACGCAGGAGCCGTAAATCCACGGAATCCGGTATTTTTGCGCCAGGTCATTCACATAAAAGCGCGTCTCAAAATTATCGGTCCCGTCAAT
Source organism: Weizmannia sp. CD-2023 (assembly GCF_036225245.1). Lineage (NCBI taxonomy): Bacteria > Bacillati > Bacillota > Bacilli > Caryophanales > Bacillaceae > Heyndrickxia > Weizmannia sp. CD-2023. Next base: position 30,314 of record NZ_JARTJQ010000095.1, on the reverse strand, counting down.
GATCACATCAACGCCTTCTTCCAAAATAGAAAGCAATTTCGGATCAAATGCATCGATCACATGCGCCTCGATACGGATGGTGCTGTTGATGGCTTTAAGCCGGTTTTTTGCAGCGATCGCTTTTGGCAAATGGGTGCGCGCATCTTCCTCACAATACAAATTTTGCCGCTGCAAATTCGATTCATCGACATAGTCACGATCCACAATCGTGATTTTTCCGGCGCCCGCCCGCGCCAAGCTTTCCGCAACAGCGGAGCCGAGCGCGCCGGCGCCAATGATCAGCACATGGCCTTTTGAAATGTTTTGCTGCCCGTTTTCACCGATCGGGGCAAACAGCATTTGCCGGGAATACCGTTCCATGCTCATTCCTCCTGCCTGATAAAATGCCCGCTTTTTCCGCCTGTTTTTTCGATCAGATAGGTCGGCCCGATGACCATGCCTTTGTCCAGTGCCTTGCACATATCATAAACGGCCAGCGCGCATACGGACGCCGCTGTCAAAGCTTCCATTTCCACGCCCGTTTGCCCTTTCGTTTTGGCCATCGCTTCGATATCAAGGCTGTACCCGTCTTCCCGTTTTTGCCAGCTGAACGAAATGTCAACGCCTGTTAAAGGCAAGGGGTGGCACATCGGAATGACATCCGCCGTTTTTTTTGCGCCCATAATGCCGGCTACCTGTGCGACGGCAAGCACGTCCCCTTTTTTGATTTTAAAGTTTGTAATCTGTTCATAGACTTCCTTTGACACGATCACACTGCTTTTTGCGCGCGCCGTCCTGGCGGTTTCCGGTTTTGCCGTTACATCGACCATTTTGGCGCGGCCCTGTTCGTTCATATGCGTCAAGTTTCCCATCTTTCAACCTCCGCTGACCGGCGGGATGAGGGCAACGGTATCGCCGCTATGGACCATTTCCTCATCGCGGGCAAATTCTTCGTTCACGGCCACCATAACTGCATCCTGGTGCAAAATCCCTTTTTCCGCAAGCGCCTGGCGCAGTTCGGCGACCGTCATTTTTTCGCAGTTGATGTCCATTTCAGAACGGCCGGCCTGTTCTTTTAAATGGGCAAATAACAATACTTTAATCATCGTTCAAACGCCTCCGGTGCCCCTGATTCATAGAAAACCGTTTCCTTTTGGTTGCCGACCCACATTTCGCCGTTTTCCCAATGTTCTTTTTTCCAGATCGGCACCATTTCTTTGATTCTTTCAATCGCGTACCGGTTTGCCCGGTAAGCCTCATCCCGGTGCGGGGCGGAAACCGCAATGGCAACCGCAATGTCGGAGATGCCGAGGCGCCCGGTCCGGTGCACGATCGCCGTTTTGGCTTCCGGGAACTGCTGCCGGATTTCCGTACCGATTTGTTCCAGCTTTTTCCGGGCCATCGGTTCGTATGCTTCATATTCCAGATACAATGTTTTCTTTCCTTTTGTCATTTCCCGGACAGTGCCGATAAAAGTGACAATGGCGCCTGCATTCCGGTCGGCAACAGCCTGGATCAGTTTGGAAACATCCACCGGTTCTTTTACAATTTCAAACATCTTTTCACCCCTTTAAAAACGCTTCAACCCATTCGACGCAGCTTTTCCGGTCAGAGAGTTTCATGCAGCCGGATAATGCCGGATTCAGGCTGAAGGCGGCCCGCACATTCGGCAGGCTGAGCAAATCCCTGTCTTGTTCATCACGCAGGCAGACCACTTTCGGATAAGGCGCGTATTTGTAGCCTTCTATCAGCAGCAAATCAAGCGGCAATGCCTCGTACCAGCCGATTAGCTGCTCCAGTGCGAGCCCTTGATCGGCACGAACGGCGAGGACAAACAAGCCGTCCCCTTCCACCCCGGCTGCCCGGGCACCCGCTTCAAAGTGCCGCGTGGAATCTTTGCCGGGAGCGAGCAACGGCTTCCCGCCATGGCCGTGGTGTTTCAGTGTTCCGACCCGGTATCCGTTATCCGCCAAAGCCCGTGTCCAAAGTTCGGCAAGGGCGGTTTTACCGCTGTCTTTGCGGCCTGCGATCTGTAATATTTTCATCCCAAAGAGGCGCCCCTTCCCCGTCTTCCAGCATCAGCACATCCACCATGGTCCCTTTTATAAAACCGCGGGACCCGCCCGGCAGCACAATCAACGCATCCGCTTCTATTAAAGAGGAAACAATATTCGATTTGTCCCTTCTTACCGGAAGCGCGTGCAGCAGGCCTTCCTGATAAGAAAGTTTGGCGCGGACAAAACGGGTGAACGGGTTTGGTTTCGGGAAATCCTCCCCAAGTACAGCCTGCGTTTTTTTCAAATAAACATTTCGTTCGCCAAGCATCGTTTTTAAGTACGGGCGGACGAACAGTTCAAAACCGACGTAGCAGGCGGACGGATTGCCGGAGAGGCCGAAAAGGATTTTCCCGTCCAATTCGGCCGCCGATGTCACGCTCCCCGGGCGCATCGCCACTTTATTGAATAAAAGCGTTGCCCCCAGCTTTTCGTAGACTTTCGGAATATAGTCAAAATCGCCGACCGAAACGCCGCCCGTTGTCATGACGATATCCGCTTCCTTAACCGCCTGCCTAACCGCTTCATATGTTTCCTCGAAATCATCCTTCACAAGCCGGTAAAAAACCGGTTCGCCCCCGGCGCGGATGATTTGCCCCCAGAGCATATAGGCATTGCTGTTGCGGATTTTCCCTTTTTCGAGCGGCTCGCCGGCTTCGAGCAGCTCCGTCCCCGTTGCAATAACGGCGGCTTTCGGTTTTTTTGTGACCGGCACTTCTGTATATCCGAAAGTTGCAAGCGCCGCCATTACGCCCGGATTAACGAGCGTGCCTTTCGGGACAAGCACTTCGCCTTTTTTCATATCTTCGCCAATGCCGACAATGTTCTCACCGGGCCGGACTTTCCGTTTAATCTGCACAAATGTTTTCCCGTTCTGCACCACTTCTTTTGTGAGCTCCACCATGATCACGGCATCTGCCCCGTCCGGGATGGCGGCGCCGGTCATGATTTTCACGGCCTGATTCGGCTTTATCCCTTCATCCCATGTAAAACCTGCCCCGATTGTGGCGACAACTTCAAGGAGAACGGGGTGGTCCGCGCCCGCTTCAAGTGTGGATCCGGAAAAAATCGCATACCCGTCATACGGCGACCGTTTAAACCACGGCACGTCATGGGTTGCAGCCAAATCATCGGAAAGCACCCGGTTAAAACTGCTCTGAATCGGCACAAGCTCCTTTTCGCCTGCAAGCGGATGGGCCATCACTTTGCGGATGGCCTCCGCCACTTTGATTGGTTTTCTCATCAACATCACCGGCTTCTTTTTGTTGTAAAATATAATCTTCTTTTGTATTGATATTGGCAAACGCCTTTTCCTGCGCAAAATCGATAAATTTCAGGCGGCAGCGTTCAAAAAGCGCCCGCATGCTGAGGCGGCCTGTTTCAAGCTGCTCCCTTACTTTTTCTTTCACCCTGTTGTGAAAAACGGCAACGAGCGGCTGGATTCTCCCCTCTGCCCGGGCCACGATGGCGTCATATGCCGGATCGCGTTCTTGAAGCAGCCGGGCAACCGTTCTTTTTCCGATCCACGGCGTATCGCACGGCAACACAGCGTACCACTGGGCGTCCACTGCGAGCATCGCCGAATAAATGCCGGCGAGCGGGCCTTTTCCGCGGTAGCGGGGAAGATCGCAAATCACCTCAATCGGTCGGTTGCGCGGGATTTTTTCCGCAAGCCCGGGCCGCGCTACCACAATGATCGCCCCAGTTCCGGAGAGCGCATCCACGCTGCGTGCGACCATGGCTTTGCCGCCGATTTTCGCAAGCGATTTTTCGCCGCCGAACCGGCTCGACTTCCCGCCTGCCAGAACAATTCCGGCTGTATTCATTGCCGGCTGAGCTCCCAGACAATATGCTTTAATTCCGGCAAAATGAGTTTTTTCATGGCAAGGGACACGGCGTTGCTGGAGCCCGGCATTGAAAATACGGCTTTTTTCCCGATTGTGCCGGCAAGCGCTTTGCTGAGCATCGAGGCGCTTCCGATTTCTTCATAACTTAAATAGCGGAACAGCTCGCCAAAACCGGGCATTTCTTTATCGAGGAGCGGCCGGACCGATTCCACTGTAACATCCCTTTTCGTAAAGCCGGTGCCGCCGTTCAGCAAAATGGCATTGGTGGTTTCTTTCGTCTGTAAAACCGCCTGCCTGATTTCGTCCGCTTCATCTTTAACGATGCTGTATTCCGCCGCTTCCATCCCTTCCTGTTTTAACAAATCTATCATCAGCCTGCCGCTTTTGTCTGTTTCTTCCGTCCGGGTATCGGAAACGGTGATCACTTTGCACAGCACCGGAAGATCGGCCTGTTGTTTATGCTCTTTCGTGCTCAACCCTTTACCCTCCAATATACGACATTTCGATCCGTTTTCCTCTAAAAGTCGGGTTTTTTCCCCGTTCTTGTGAGTAGCGGTCCGCCCGGTTCTGCCATATGCCTGCAATGCGGGCAGCCAGCACTTCATCGCTTGCCCCTTCCCTTATGGCGCCAAGCAGGTCCGTGCCTTGTGCGGCAAACAGGCAGGTGTATATTTTCCCGTCTGCCGACAGCCGCAAGCGCGTGCAGTCGCCGCAAAAAGGCTGGGATACGGATGAAATGAACCCGACTTCCGTATCCGTCCCTTTGTAACGGTACCGTTTGGCAACTTCCCCGTAATAATTTTCTTTCAACGGTTCAAGCGGCATTTCTTTTGAAATCATGTTGAGAATTTCTTTGCTGGTCACGACTTCATCCAGCTTCCATCCGTTCAGGGAGCCGACATCCATAAATTCGATAAAACGGAGGGAAATCCCTTTTTCCTTGAAATAGGCGGCCATCGGTACAATTTGCGAATCGTTCATCCCTTTTTTGACCACCATATTCACTTTGACTTTGATGCCCTGGCGGATGGCTTCCTCCATCCCTTCCAAAATTCTTGCCGGTTTTGCCCCGACGCCGTTGATGGCCGGAAAGATTTCCGGATCGAGGGCATCCAGGCTGACATTGATGCGCGAAAGGCCGGCCTTTTTTAACGGTGCGGCATATCGTTTCAACAGAAAGCCGTTCGTTGTCACCGATAAATCTTCAAGGCCGCTGATTTGATGGAGCATGGCCACAAGCTGATCGATGTCTTTCCGCAGCAAAGGCTCCCCGCCCGTCAGCCGGATTTTCCGGACGCCAAGGGATACAAAAAGTCTCGCAAGGCGCGTGATTTCTTCAAATGTCATGAGTTCGGACCGGTTCATAAAACAATATTTCTGGCTGTTATCGGCAGGCATGCAGTACGTGCAACGGAAATTGCAGCGGTCCGTTACCGAAATCCGCAAATCCAAAAGCGGCCGGTTCAGCTTATCGGTCAGCATGTTCTCCATCATCTCCGTTTTAAATTCTGTTTCTCTATTAAAAATGCATTTGCCAAATGTTTGCAGGCGCCCGGCTGCCATTCTTAACGCCAAAGTTCCACTGCCAATTGTGAGGCACACGCACTGTTCATGGTTTGTCATACGTCATGAACCCGGGCATCTGCCGGGTGGCACACCTCTTTCTTCGATCCCCGGCTTTCATGTTCTGATAGCTGCAGGGTTCCGGGCATCTTGCCGGGCGACGGCGTGTTTCAGCACCTCTTTTTTCGGGCCCGCCTGCAATACTTTCCCGTTTCTGTACAAAATGACATTGTCGCAAAGCAGATCGGCTTCTGCCATATTGTGGGTAACCAGTAAAACGGCCCCGTGAAAATGATCGTGAAGAAACGATAAAAATTCTTCCATCACAAGTTCCTTCGTGTCCGGGTCCAATGCGGAAAAAGGTTCATCCAAAAGCAGGCAGGAGGGCTCCGTGATGAGCGTCCTTGCAAGCGCCACACGCTGCTTTTGCCCGCCGGACAGTTCAGCAGGGTAGCGGTTTTCAAAACCTTCCATTTTGATTTTTTTTAGAAAAGCAGCCGTCTTCTCTTCTATTTCCTTTTTTGGCCGCCCCTTTAAACCAAATGCAAGATTTTGTTTTACCGTTAAATGCGGAAAAAGGGCGTAATGCTGGAACATATAGCCCGTATGGCGGTGCCGCGTCTTGATATCCATATGCTTTTCCTTATCAAATAATATCCGGCCGTTTAGTTCAATCTTTCCTTCATCGGGCTTGTCGATCCCCGCAATGCACTCCAGCGTTAGGCTTTTGCCGCTTCCGGACGGCCCTAAAATGCCGGTGACGCCGGGGCCCGCTTCAAATGCGGCATCCAGCTCAAATTCCGGAAATGTTTTTTTTATGTTTATGCGGAGCATGCCTGCTGCCACCCCTTCCCATCTTTTTTTCCATCCGCTTCATGCCGTATAAGACAGCCAGCGATAAAAACGTCATGATCGCAACGAGGAGCCCTGCCGTCCGTTCATCCCCGTTCATCAGGCAATTGTAAATGGCAATGGACATCGTTTCCGTTTTTCCCGGAATGCTGCCGGCCACCATTAACGTTGCCCCGAAGTCGCCGAGGGCGCGTGCAAATGCAAGCATGACGCCGCTTGTGAGCCCCCGCCATGATAAAGGGATCATGACAGAAAAAAAGATATTCCATTCCGTCCGCCCCAAAAGGCGTGCGGCATGAAGGAGCGATTCATCAATACCGGCAAAAGCCGTGCGCGCCGACTGGATGAAAAATGGAAGGGATACGCACATTGCCGCAATGACCGCTCCTGTTTGCGTAAATACAATCGTCACTCCGAATTGTTGTTCAAGAAACCGGCCGAACACACTTTGCCTTCCGAGGATCACGAGCAGATAATAGCCGAGCACGGTCGGCGGCAGCACAATCGGAAGCGTCAGCAAAGCGTCTGCCACATCCGTCGCTTTTCCCTCCGACCGGCTTAAAAGATAGGCTGCCAACAGTCCGGGGATAAGGGAAAAAACAGTTGAAAGCAATGCCACTTTAAAAGACAGATAGATGGGAAATAAATCGATCTGCCCCACTTGCTACTGCCTCGCAGACACTGCATAGCCGTATTTTTTCATCGTATTTTGCGCTTCCCTGCCGGCTAAATAATGCACAAATTTCTTCGCGATTTCCTGCTTTTTCGAGCTTTTCACAACCGCTGCCGTCTGTTTCAGCGGATTGTACAGGCTGCTTGAAATGCTGGCAATAGCCAGCTTTTCACCTTGCGCAAGAGAAAGAGAAACGATGCCGGCTTCTGTATTTCCCGATTTTACGTATGTGAGGGTATCTGAAATATTTTTGGCGTAAACCAATTTTGATTTCACTTCATCCCAAATCCCCGCTTTTTGAAGCGCTTGTTTTGCCGCCAATCCGTATGGCGCTGTTTCCGGGTTGGCAATGGCAATTTTTTTCACCTCAGGGCGGGTTAAATCTTTAAGGCTGCGGATGGAAAGATGGCTGCCCTGTTTGGCGGCAATCCCGATTTTCCCGTATGCGTAGACGGTTTTTGTGCCAGGAACGAGCATGTTTTTATCCGCCAGCTGGTTGACGTAATCCGCGTTCGCCGCCGCAAACACATCATACGGCGCGCCGTTTTCAATTTGCTGCTCCAGCTCGCCGGATGCGGCAAAAACAAGTTTCACCTTGATGCCGGTCTGTTTTTCAAACTGTTTGCTGATTTGCCGGAAAGATTTTGTCAAATCTGAAGCTGCCGCCACATTGATTTCTGTTTGTTTCGATTGCTTCTTGGCTGAGCCGGATGCACTCCCTTGTGCGGAACAGCCCGCAAGCAGGAAAAGGCAAAGCAACGTCATACCGAACCTTTTCATATTGAACACCAACCTTACACTTTTATAAAAGGATATGTTTTTATGATAACGGAATATTTTTTCTTTCTCAATTTTTCCGTTCGGAATAAAAGTCAATCATGCTTTTTTTCGAAACACAACTTGATTAAGGATAAGACAGATTGCTGCTAATCCACTAAGAAGAACGAAGCCAATCAAGTAAGAGCCTGTTGCTTGTTTAAAAATCCCCATTAATATCGGAGGAAAAAATCCGCCTAAGCCACCCCAGGCACCAACAATGCCCGTAACAGCTCCTGTTTCATTCGGATAGATTTGCGGAACTAATTTAAACACTGCTCCATTTCCTAATCCGGACATGATCGAAACGAATATGCATGCAATCGTCATGACCATAATGTTGTTCATTCCAAATGCAATGACAAGTGCGCCGGCAACCATACCGATAAAAACAACCGTCAATATTTTTGGTGCCCCTATTTTATCGGAAAGGCTTCCCCCAATTGGCCTTAGAATCGTTGCAACAATTGTAAAGCCAGCTGCTCTTAATCCTGCATCAACAGGGCTTAAATGAAATAGATCGACGAGCAATGTTGGCAAATACATTCCAAATGCTACGAATGAACCGAATGTAACAAAATAGAGTAAAGATAATGTCCACGTATGTTTATATTTTAATACTGATAAAGAACTGAGCATTGATTTCTTTTCATTTTGTTTAACGACATCTGTAGCCGGTGTACCGAACCAAACAAGAATAAGCATAATCACGACTGGTATAATGAGGCCCCAAAATGCCCACTTGACGCCAAAGCTTGCTGCGATTGTGGGAACCGAAAAACTTGCGATCGCAGTTCCGATATTTCCGACTGCATTAATCCCTAGTGCTGCACCTTGCTTCTCAGCAGGTGTTAATTTTGAAACAAAGGTGACAGATACGGCAAAAGAAGTTCCGGCCATCCCGATAAATAAGGCACAAATTAATAATGACTCATATGAATGAGCGAACCCTGCGCCCAACAATGGGAAAATAATAAACAGCAATAGCAGTGAAAATACTTTTTTCCCTCCGTAGCGGTCAGTGAATATACCGAGCGGAATCCGCATGACCGATCCAAGCAATACAGGTATTGCTACTAATATACTTTTCTGCACCGAGGATAAGCCGTACATTTGCTGAAACGTACTCGCTAACGGCGAAAATACGCCCCAGACTGCAAATGAAAATGTCATTGCCAGTGTCGTAATTGGTAAAAGGGCATGTTGCTTGTTCATGATCATTCCTCCAGAAATGGTTAATAACAAGCCCGGGCTTTGTTATTTACATAATAAGAGAACAATGAATATTTTTTTGTACCATTTATCACATTTTCATGCAGTTTCACATATTTGTAATAAGTTAGATGGCGCTGTACAGAGCGATCATGGCGATAAAGAAATAGACTGCATTGATGATCTCTAATACACCAATTGTTTTAATCGGCAAAGAATGCCCATATAAAAAGAATGCCCGGATAACGCTGGGTATATAGGCAAGTGTCAAGATAGCATATCCCGAGAATATAAGGAAGATGATGAGAACAACATGGTATCCCCATGAATACCATTTGAAACGAATATTCTTTTTCTCTCTTATCATCGTTTTTACATAAAATGTACTTCCAATAAAAAAGAGCAGGCAAGAAGTATAAAGCTTAAAGGCTGTACTCGTCAATTCCCCTTTGCCTAAATAAAAGCTTACAAGCCCGCCTATACAAAACACTGCGATCGCTGCAACATCATTCATAAAGGCGCGGTCCTTTTTCTTTTTGGCAAAATATACATTAATGAAAAAGAACGGAATCATAGCAAGCCCAAAATAAATCAATTCAATATGGAAAAAAAGCGGAATACAAAGCAGCACGATTGCACCTGAAAAATAGCGGTAAAACCATGATATATATACCTTGTTTTTCTTTATTTTCAGTGCCATTAACAACGGGTATGTCGATAAGTATAAGAGCAGCCAGCCAATGAAACACGGAATTTGAAGCCAGGAAAAACCTCCTCTGCTGGCGCCTAACAAAAAAGGAATAAGCAGCATTGCCCATGCCCCATGCTGCTTCGGCAATAATATTTTTTTCGATGCGGCCATCATGATACTCCTTTCCGCTGCCGCCATATTCGATAAGAATGAGGCTGGAACAAAAGGATAGGAAATAAAGAAACCGAATATTGTACCCAACCTCCGCTCCGAAAGTATCTTTTGCTTTCCGCGGGACGATGGTGAGCTTCCCCATGTTCATACCGCAATGCGGGGTCTCATCGATCCATATCCTTCCGCAGGCGTCTACGGGTATTCCCAGAGCGGATCTGTGCAATATTCGTCTTCAGTTAACCGCCTTTGCGCTTTTGTCCCAGCCTCCTATATCTATTATATGGCTTTAAAAGCTTTGATGTTTCTTTTCTTCATTAGGCATTCTTTTACGATAAACGACATAGCTTCTGCTAAGATAGCGCAACGGCAAGCTGAATACGTGAACGAGACGTGTAAAAGGCCATACAGCGAAAATGCCAAACGCTGCGATAATATGAATTTTAAACCAAATTGGCACGCCGCTCATGTACGCTGGATCAGCCCTAAAAAGAAAAATACTGCGAAACCATGGTCCGATCGTTGCCCGGTAATCAAAGCCTTTCGGATCGATATTCAAAAATGTAGAGGACAGACCGCTCAACATAATAATCGCTAAAAAGACGAGAACGAGCATATCTGATTTCGTGCTTGTTTTTAAAATTCGTTTTACACTAATGCGCCGATATAGCAATATGAAAAGACCGGTTATCGAAACGATTCCCGCTGGAACGCCAAAACCAATAGCGATCTTATGATAAAATTCCTCTGTGATTCCGAATGTATCATAGACAGTTTTTGGAATGAGAATGCCCATGACGTGTCCGCCGGCAACAAACAGAAATCCCCAGTGAAACATTAAACTCCCGATCCGTAATCTTTTTTTCTCTAGAAACTCGCTCGATTTGCTCGTCCATCCGAATTGATCATATTGATAGCGAAAAATATGTCCGCCAATAAAAATCGTTAAAACGATGTATGGGAGATACCCCCAAAGGAATTGATTCACCATTGTTATCCGATCCCTTCAACGATGTGATCATTTGTAAGTTCATGAATGACTTGCAAAAGGATGGTGAACACAATCGCATATTCACTTTCCATCTTTTGCAGCTGCTGATGAATTTCAGCAATATTGTCTGTGTATCTATGCAAAAGTTGGACTGTGTACTGTTCTTTGGCTTGTGCAGCAATTTCGAGCATCAGCGGCAAGTAATCCGGCAGCTCCTTATCTGTAACAGCAAATCCAGCTGATTGGTAAATTTGTTTTAAATCTAATAGTTCCATGCCTCGTTCGCGTTGTTCACCTGTAACCATATAGGTCAAATACATATTCGTTTTCTTTCCAAAATCAAAGGTGTATACATATGATTCAATGAATCTATCTTTATCTTGAGTTTGCACTTTTTCAATAAACTGTTTTAAACCCTGAGCAATCTGTTCGTCTTGCAAATCATCCAAAATGTTCAAACACTCGTTCAATCCTTCCTGCCATTCCCGATCTGGATAAGAGAGTAAGTAAGATAAGATTTCGAGTACATTTTGTGCTTCTTGATACTCCATACTTCACAGCCCCTTATTAAGAAATGACCCCGCATGCACCCGGTCCGCCTGCGAATGATAAGCCACACGCACCTTGTTCTGAATATATATCTGCCACTTGTTCACGATGAGATGGCGGAATAACAAAACGATCTTGATATTTGGCAATGGCCAGAAGGCGATACATATCTTGAATATCTGTTGCCGTTAATCCTAATGCTTCTATCATATCAGCATCCGGAGTTTGATTCGTTTGCTCTGCTCTCATATAAATTCGCATTGCAGCCATTTTTTTCAGTACCGTACGAATGATTTGTTGATCCCCAGCTGTTAATAAATTAGCTAAATATTCAATTGGAATGCGCATTTGATCGATTGCCGGGAAAATATCAGATTCGGTTGCATTGCTTCCTTTTCCTTCGATCATATTTGTAATCGGGCTTAATGGCGGGATATACCAAACCATTGGCAATGTCCGATATTCTGGATGTAATGGGAGCGCAATTTTCCAGTCGATAATCATTTTATAAATAGGCGATTGTTGTGCCGCTTTGATCCACTGTTCTGGAATTCCGTCTTCTTTTGCCTGTTTTATCACTTCTGGATCGTTCGGGTCTAAGAAAACAGATAGTTGTGATTCATATAAATCCTTTTCATCTGTAACACTTGCAGCTTCTTCCACTTTGTCAGCATCATATAGCATGACGCCTAAGTAGCGGATACGTCCAACACATGTTTCCGAACAAATTGTTGGCAATCCTGCCTCAATTCTTGGGAAGCAAAGCGTACATTTTTCTGCTTTACTCGTTTTCCAGTTAAAATACACCTTTTTATAAGGACAGCTTGATACGCAGAAGCGCCATGCACGGCATGCATTTTGGTCAACAAGGACAATTCCGTCTTCGTCGCGTTTATACATTGCCCCTGAAGGACATGCCGATACACAAGATGGATTCATGCAATGCTCACAAATACGTGGCAAATACATCATAAACACATCTTCAAATTCCGCTTTTACATCGTTTTCCATCTTTTCGATGTTCGGATCTTTTAATGCTGTTTCCGGTGCACCTGCTAAATCATCTTCCCAGTTTGGTCCCCATTTTAATTCCATGAAGTCACCAGTAATCGCTGATTTAGGGCGCGCAACAGGCTGATGTTTTTTCTCAGGACTATTTGTTAATGTTTCATAATCATAATTCCAAGGCTCATAATAGTCATCAATCGTTGGTAAATCCGGATTGTAGAAAATGTTTTTTAGCCTGTTTGCTTTTGATCCCGATTTTAAGCGCAGTTCACCATTTTTTAGCTCCCAGCCTCCGCGGTATTTTTCTTGATCTTCCCATCGTTTCGGATAGCCGATCCCAGGTTTTGTTTCGACATTGTTAAAATACATATATTCTGCGCCTGCACGGTTCGTCCAAGTATTTTTACATGTCACACTGCAAGTATGGCAGCCGATACATTTATCTAAATTCATTACCATTCCGACTTGTGCTTTAATCTTCAAGCCAATCAACCTCCTTCAACTTCCGGATAATGACATTCAAATCACGTTGATTTCCCGTCGGTCCGTAATAGTTAAATCCATAACTTAATTGCGCGTAGCCGCCGATCATATGCGTCGGTTTCACATGAATTCTAGTAGGACTGTTATGTGTACCACCGCGATTATTTGTTAGCTTCGTTCCAGGTACGTTAATATGCCTATCTTGTGCATGGTGCATAAATGCCATCCCGCGTGGAATCCGGTGGGAGATGACAGCCCGGGCTACAACGACACCGTTGCGATTAAAGCATTCAATCCAATCATTATCTTTCAAGTCTGCTTCTGCAGCGTCATCTTTGTTCAGCCAAATCGTTGGTCCGCCTCGGAAAAGGGTCAGCATCGGCTGAGAATCAAAATACATACTATGAATCGACCATTTGTTATGCGGTGTTAAATAATTTAAAGTAATTTCTTTTCCTTCGATTCCCGGGCGCTTACTGTTAAACGGTTTATGCTGAAGAATCGGCTTGAATGTTGCCATTGCTTCACCAAATTCCTGCATTATTTCATGATCGAGATAATATGATTGCCGGCCTGTTAATGTCCGCCATGGAATAAGACGCTCCACATTCGTCGTGAATGGTGAATATCGCCGCCCGCCTTTTTCAGAACCGCTAAATGCCGGAGACGTAATAACCGTTCTTGGCTGAGCTGTAATTTGTTCAAATGTAAAGCATTCTTCCTCCCGTTCACTCGCTAAATCTTTTAAACTGAGGCTCGTTGTTTTCTCAAGTGATTCCCAAGCTTTGACCGCAACATGGCCATTCGTCGTAGAGGAAAGCGTTAAAATTGCTTCCGCCGCTTTTTTTGCTGTGCTAATATCCGGACAGCCTTCTGCAATCGTTGTGCCTTTTACCGTTCCTAATGTTTTTTTCAGTTTTTCGTATTCCTCTTCCACTGACCATGAAATACCTTTTGTTCCGTACGGCTTTTTGATTACATTTGGCCCTAATGCCGTCATTTTTTCATAAATCTTTGTAAAATCACGTTCTACAACATGAATTTGCGGCATCGTTTTTCCTGGGATTGGTTCTCCTTCGCCTTTACTCCAATCTTTAACCCGGCCAAGCGGCTGTGACATTTCCCCGGCTGTATCGTGCTGAATTGGCGTTGCGACAACTTCTTTAATCGGGTCCATATTTAACTCTGTTGCCAGTTTAGATACTGCCTCAGCTAAAGAAGTAAAGATATCCCAGTCAGAGCGGGCTTCCCATGGCTCAGCAATTGCCGGATTGAACGGATGGATAAACGGATGCATATCTGTACTGCTTAAATCATGTTTTTCATACCATGTTGCAGCTGGCAATACGATATCAGAATACAAAGCAGTTCCTGCCATCCGGAAATCTAAGTTAATAAGCAAATCTAATTTTCCTTCTGGTGCATCTTCACGCCATTCAATTTCCTCTGGACGTAAGCTTTCATCATCTTCATTCATTAAACCGTTTGTCGTACCAAGCAAATATTTCAAGAAATATTCATGCCCTTTTCCTGAGCTCGAGATGAGATTGGCACGCCAAACAATCATATTTCTTGGGAAGTTGTTCTCATTGTCAGGATCTTCTATTGAAAAACGCAATTTCTTTTCTTTCAATTGCTGTGCGACATATTGGCCGATTTCTTCTTGCGTCTTAGCCCCTTGCTGGACGGCTTCTTTGTATAAATCGATGCCGTTTTTTTCGAAAGTTGGATAGGATGGCAGCCAGCCTAATCTTGCTGCCAGAACATTATAGTCAGCAAAATGTTGGTATCTTGCCTTATCAACAGTTGGAGAAGCAAGGTCGCCAACAGGTGTATCCTCATAACGCCATTGATCTGTAGCAAAATAGAAGAATGATGTACCGTTTTGCAATTTTGGCGGCATTTGCCAGTCACGCGCAGACATGATTGCTTGCCAGCCTTCGACAGGACGCAATTTTTCCTGGCCGACATAATGTGCCCATCCTCCGCCATTTACACCTTGTGCTCCTACAAACAAGACAAGATTTAAAACAGCGCGATAGATCATGTCAGAGTTAAACCAGTGATTAATCCCTGCGCCAACGATAATCATTGACCGTCCATTCGTATCGATTGCATTTTGCGCAAACTCACGGGCAATTTTGATTGCTAACTCACGTTTAACCCCTGTCACTTTTTCTTGCCATCCCGGTGTGAAAGGAATGTCTTCGTCGTAATCTTTTGCAACATCTCCGCCAATTCCGCGATCTACCCCGTAGTTGGCAAGGACGAGATCATACACGGTTGTCACATACAGTTCTTCTTCTTCCGTTTGCACTTTTTTAACGGGAACCGCACGCTCAAGCACTTTATTTCCTTCCTCTGAAAAATACGGAATTTGGATATTTGTAATCTGGTCTTCCATTCCTAAAAGAGATAATCTTGGGTCAATCGCTTCTTCTGTTTCTTCATCATTCATGTTTAAATTCCATTTTCCTTTGCCATCCCATCTTGATCCCATCGTACCGTTCGGGTTGGCGAAATCATTCGTAAGCTCATTCCAAAGCACCGGTTTCCATTCTCCATTTTCGCTTTTTCTGCCAATATCGCTTGCATTTAAAAAACGATCGGCAACATAGTGACCATTCTCTTGCTTTTTCAAAGTGACGAGGAATGGAAAATCTGTATATTGTTTTGCATAGTTATGGAAATGAGGTACTTGCTGATCAACATAGTATTCTTTTAAAATGACATGTCCCATTGCCATCGCAAGAGCACCGTCTGTCCCTTGTTTCACGCACATCCAGTCATCTGCAAATTTCGTTGATTCAGCATAATCGGGACTGACCGAAATAACCTTCGTTCCTTTATAACGCACTTCCGCTAAGAAGTGGGCATCAGGTGTTCGCGTTAACGGCACATTTGATCCCCATGTGATGATATAACCAGCATTGTACCAATCGCTGCTTTCAGGTACGTCTGTTTGATCACCCCAAATTTGTGGAGATGCAGGAGGTAAGTCAGCATACCAATCGTAAAAGCTTAACATTGGTGCCCCCATCAAATGCATGAACCGTGAACCACCTGCGTAACTTACCATCGACATCGCTGGAATTGGTGAAAAACCAATATTGCGATCCGGTCCATATTTTAAAGTTGTATAAAGCAGTGAAGTAGAAATAAGCTTCAACACTTCATCCCAATCCGCTCTTACAAATCCACCTTTACCGCGAGCTTGTTTATAGCGTTTCGCCTTTTCAGGATTTTCAACGATACTTTTCCAGGCATCAAGCGGATTATCATGCTCTGCCAATGCTTCACGCCACATTGTTAATAAAATGCCGCGGACATATGGATATTTCACACGTAGCGGACTGTATATATACCATGAAAAGCTGGCGCCACGAGGACAGCCCCGCGGTTCAAAGTCAGGCATATCCGGGCCTGTTGACGGATAATCGGTTTGCTGCCCTTCCCACGTTACAATGCCATCTTTAACAAAGATGTTCCAGCTGCAGGATCCGGTACAATTCACCCCATGTGTTGAACGAATGACTTTATCGTGCTGCCATCTTCTGCGGTATGCATTTTCCCACTCTCTGTCCCCATAGGTGACCTGGCTATGTCCATCTGCATGTTTTTCAATTGGTTTACTATATTTAAAGCGGTTGAAAAGCGGTGACCTCTTCCTCACATCGCTCACTCCTCATTCAGTTCATTTGATATGTTCAATATAGCGGGAAATGAACATAAGAAATGTGCAGTACGTCACATCTCTCATGTTATTCACATATTTGTAAAGATTACATACTTATCAGTCTGTTGCTTCAGTATTTTTGACTGTTCTTCCGGCATTTCATCTTCAGTTTGCAAAAAAAAAGCCCTCCGGAAGTTCGAAGGGGTTATACTTATCGTATTCTAATTCCTCTTTTTCGCTTGCTGATCATCATTGTTCTGCCATTGGGAAAAGGATATCTTCCTCATAAATATTGTAAAAGACCATCAGGAAGAAAAAGTGGTTTACATCACGATGCCAGACAACGATCATAATAAAAGCGGGAAAGAAACCATTAAGAATATCCTTAACCGTTTCTTTCCCGCTGAAAAATGCTAATCAATGACACAGTATGATGCTGGACAACCTTCACAATTGATTTTTGATTTTAAGTAATCCAAACTATGAATAATAATTTTTCTCCCTTTAAAAGAAATGACGCCTTTACTCTTTAAATCATTCAATTCCCTTGTAACACTTTCACGGGATGTTGAGCTAAAATTCGCCAATTCTTGATGGGTGATCGGCGCATCCAACAAAATCCCGCCATCAACTTTTACACCGTAGCTATTTGAAATCCGAATTAATGTAGAGTATAACGCACCTTTTTTTCCATACAATACAAGATCACGGAATTTCGTATGCTGTTTACGGAAATGATCCGTCATCATTTTCAAAAACTCGAATGCGAAATCAGCATTTACAAGCAGTTCTTGTTCGATTACCTTATTTTTGATTACGAGAACCTCACTGTCTTCCAATGCACGGCCGTTAAAGAGGTATTTCCCATTATTCGAAAAGACCATTAATTCTCCAATTACTGCATTTTCCCCACAGAGGCGCAAGCATAGCTCTTTCCCATCCCCCGTCAATTTACTAATCTCAAATTTGCCGGATAGAACGAGAAAAAAGTTTTCTCCAGCTTGCCCTTCCCGAAAAACAAAAGTTCCTTTTGGTACTTTTTGTGTAGCATGTGCCATCGATTTCAGTTGCTTGAGATTCTTATCACTTAATAAATTGGTCAATGTTCATTCCCCCATTGTCAGGCGAAATACTTCTTTTGGCATAAGGCGTGTTTTCAACATGTCGTCCGATGTCCTCCGAGCCATGGATCATATATCGCGGGGGATGTCTTTTTCTTTTCTCCAGCATAATAAATACGAGGATATTATACTCGTCAAACTCCGGACAGGCAAGACTGCCAACTTTCGGCTATTTCCGGATGAAAGCAAGTTTTTCCAATTTAGGGGATTAAATGTCGATTTTATGGAATAAAGGGGTACCCCTGAAAACCGGATCTCCGGTTTTCAGGGGTGCTCTTTTTATCAATCTTCCATTGTCGAAAGGTCCCCGGCCGGCAGATCCAGTTCCCAGGCTTTCAGGACGCGGCGCATGATTTTCCCGCTCCGGGTTTTCGGCAGTTTTTCGCAAAACTCGATTTCCCGCGGCGCGGCATGGGCGGCCAACCCTTTTTTCACAAATTGGCGGATTTCTTCCTTCAGCTCATCTGACGGTTCGTATCCATCCCTTAAAGCGATAAAGGCTTTAATAATTTCGCCGCGGACCGGATCCGGCTTGCCGATGACGCCGGCTTCCGCAACGGCCGGATGTTCGATCAGTTTGCTTTCCACTTCAAACGGCCCGACCCGCTCGCCGGACGTCATGATGACATCGTCCACGCGGCCCTGGAACCAGAAATAGCCGTCCTCGTCCATATAAGCCGAGTCACCGGAAACGTACCAGCCGTTCGGGAAAAAGTAAGATTCATATTTTTGCGGGTTGTTCCAGATGGCACGCATCATGGAAGGCCAGCCTTTTTTAATGGCGAGATTGCCCATCCGGTTCGGCGGAAGCGGATTTCCCTGGTCATCAACAATGGCCGCTTCAATGCCAGGGAGCGGTTTCCCCATCGATCCCGGTTTGATATCCATGCAAGGATAGTTGCAGATCAGCTGTGCGCCGGTTTCCGTCATCCACCATGTATCATGGATGCGGAGCCCGAATACTTCATTGCCCCAGCGGATCACTTCCGGATTCAGCGGTTCACCGACACTTAAAATATGGCGCAATGTCGAGAGGTCATATTGGTTAATGATTTCATTGCCGGCCCCCATCAGCATCCGGAACGAAGTCGGGGCGCTGTACCAAACGGTGACGCCGAACCGTTCAATCGTTCTGTACCACGCTGCCGGGCTGAAGCGGCCGCCGACAACGACGTTTGTTGCGCCGTTTAACCATGGCGCAAACACGCCGTAAGAAGTTCCCGTTACCCATCCCGGGTCTGCCGTGCACCAGTAAATATCATCTTCTTTTAAATCAAGCACCCATTTTCCCGTCTGGTAATGCTGGATCATGGCATTATGGACATGGAGGACGCCTTTTGGCTTTCCGGTTGAACCGGACGTATAGTGGAGGATCAGCCCGTCTTCCCGGTCAACCCATTCGATTTCCAGTTTATCGGAAGCTTCGTTAAAATATTTCAGATAGTCTGCGTACTTTCCTTCTTCTTTGACATTTTCCCCGACAACAAAGATGGTTTCCAATGCCGGAAGTTGATCAGCCGGGACACGCCCGACAAGGTCAGGGGTTGTCACAAGCACTTTCGCTTCGCTGTCTTCAAGGCGGTCTTTTACAGCCCCTTCCATAAACGCTTCAAACAGCGGGCCGACAATGGCGCCGAGCTTGATGGCGCCAAGCATGGCAAAATACAGTTCCGGAGAGCGCGGCATAAAGATGAAAACGCGGTCACCTTTTTGGACGCCCGCTTTTTCTTTTAAAACATTTGCCGCCTTGTTTGTCAGCCTTTTCATTTCATAGTAAGTATATTTCTCGTTGCGTGAATCACTTAAGTACATGAGCGCTACTTTATTTTTGCGGGAGCTTTCCGCATGTTTGTCAATGGCTTCATACGCCAGGTTGACACGCCCTGTTTCATACCATGAAAAATTTTTCTCGGCGTCTTTCCAGCTGAACGTTTTGCGGGTTTCTTCATAGTTTTTCAGATTGAAATCCCCTTGTACGGTTGGTAACGCTTCCAGTTTCATGTAAGGTCCCCCTTTGTTTAGATTCACACATTTATTATATATGAAAACTGTTTTATTCACAATTTAAAACTTCTTTCCGCAAATGCCACCATTGTGAACAATTCTGGAATTTCCCTTTTTTCCATATTGTTTTTGTTCTGTAAACATGAGATGATGAAATTGTGAAATGAACGGTCATTCATCATACTGTTTTTTCTTTGATTTGTTCAAGGGATGGTGGAAAAATGGAACATAAGAAAACATATTATGCTATCGAATTGCCTACAAAAGCAGGGCCGCTTGTGATTGAAGGGCCGCTTCCCGGGAAAAGGCTTGCGGAAATGGAATTCCATGAAGACTTAAAAGCTTTCCGCCCCGCGCCGAAACAGCATGCTGCCCTGATTGAAATTGCCGACCTGCCGGAGGGGAGGATCATTCTGGCACGCAGCGGCAATACAATCGTCGGCTATGTCACGTTTCTTTTCCCGGACCCGCTCGAACGCTGGTCAGAGGGCCATATGGACAATCTTCTCGAACTCGGCGCAATCGAAGTCATTCCGGAATACCGGGGATGCGCTGTCGGCAAGCATTTGCTGAAAGTCTCCATGATGGACGACGCGATGGAAGATTATATTATTATCACGACCGAATATTACTGGCACTGGGATATGAAAGGAACCGGCCTGAACGTGTGGGAATACCGGAAGATGATGGAAAAAATGATGGCAGCAGGCGGCTTGAAATGGTTCGCCACGGACGATCCCGAAATTTGCTCGCATCCGGCAAACTGCCTAATGGTGCGGATCGGGAAAAGAGTCGATCAGGAATCTGTTGAAAAATTTGACCGGATCCGCTTTAAAAACCGGTATATGTACTAAAACTTCGGCAAAAGGGGATGGGTAAAGATGATTGTGGAAGAAATCATGCAAAAAGACGTCAAGACGCTGTCGCCCCGGCATACCGTACAGGACGCGCTAAAATTGATGCAGAAGGAACAGATCCGCCATATCCCGCTGCTCGACCAAAACGGCAAACTGTGCGGGGTCGTCACTGAACGTGACATCAAGGAAGTGGCGCCCAATCCGTTTTTCCCGGGCGAGCAGCTGGAAAAACTTTCGCTGCCGCTTGAAAAAATTATGAAAACGGACCTTTTGACAGGGCATCCGCTCGACTTTATCGAAGACATTGCCGCGCTCATGAATGACAACCGGATCGGCTGCCTGCCGATTCTTGAAAACGGGCAGCTGGCCGGGATTGTGACAGGGACCGATCTGCTTCAGACTTTTGTCGATCTGACCGGCGCAGGGCATCCGAGTTCGCAGATTGAAATCTGCGCCCGCAACCGGACCGGCATCCTGCGCGATATTACCGAAATCATATACGAACATCATCTGAATATTTTAAGTGTGCTGATTTACCCCGACCGTAAAAATGAGGAAAACCGTGTGCTCGTGTTCCGGGTCAGCACGATGAATCCGGTGTCCCTCATTACGCATTTGAAGGAGGCCGGCTATGAAGTACTCTGGCCGAATATGCCGGGGATGCCGCGATGAAAGATGCTGTTTTCGTCTATTCCGCCGATTTGCTGGCTTACCGTTTCCGCGATGACCACCCGTTTAATCAGATGCGGCTCCAATTGGTAAAAGAGCTGCTCGAAACGATCGGGGCTTTAAGCGAGGAGGATATCGTCAAACCGCGGAAAGCTGCTGATGAAGAACTGTTGCTTATCCATGACCCGTCTTATGTGGAAGCCGTAAAACTGGCCGGCCATGGAAAACTTGATCCTGTCAAAGCTGAAAATTACGGGCTCGGGACAGAAGACACCCCTGTTTTTCCGAATATGCACGAAGCAAGCGCTTTAATCGCCGGCGGCACATTGCAGGCAGCCGAAGAAGTGATGTCGGGGAGGGCGCGGCATGCTTTGCACCTTGGCGGTGGGCTGCATCACGGATTCCGCGGCAAAGCTTCCGGATTTTGCATCTATAACGATACGGCGATTGCAATCAAATATTTGCGCAAACAATACGGCGCGCGCGTTCTTTATGTGGACACGGATGCCCACCACGGCGACGGCGTGCAGTGGGCTTTTTACGATGATGAAAATGTTTGCACGTTTTCCATCCATGAAACAGGCCGTTACCTTTTCCCCGGCACCGGTAATGTCAACGAATGGGGAACGGGAAAAGGATATGGCTATTCTTTCAATATTCCTTTGGATGCGTTTACAGAAGACGAATCATGGCTGGAATGTTATTCAAAAGCATTGGAAGAAATCGCCGCATATTTCAAGCCGGATGTACTGGTCACGCAAAACGGGGCGGATGCCCATTATTATGACCCGCTCACCCATTTGTCCGCGACGATGAACATTTACCGCGAAATTCCGAAACTGGCCCACAAAATTGCGCACGAATATTGCGAAGGCCGGTGGATTGCAACCGGCGGGGGCGGCTATGACATTTGGCGGGTCGTGCCGCGGGCCTGGTCACTCATTTGGCTGGAAATGGCGGAAAAGGCAGGCGGAGGCGGAGAGATCCCTGCTGCATGGCTCGAAAAATGGCAAAAAATCTCCCCCTACCCCCTGCCTGAAAGATGGGACGACCCGGAAGGTTTATACCGCCCGATCCCGCGCAAACCGGAAATTGAAGAAAAAAACCGGCTTGTGCTGAACCGGTTGCTGCAATTCATTAAACAAACAAAATAAAAAGCCGGCCCTGCCAGACCATTCTGGCAGCACCGGCCTTAATTTTATTCGTTTCAATGGTGCGCAGCGTTTTACGCCCATGCTGCTTTTTTATTTTGTCGAATTCCGGTACTCCACGCGGTGCGGCAGGATGACCTGGTTTTCCGTTACGGTTTCTTTGTTCATGTATTTCGTCAAAAGCCGCATGGAAACAGCACCGATATCATACAACGGCTGGACAACGGAAGTCAGCTGCGGGCGCACCATTTCAGCGAGACGCGTATTATCGGAAGAAACGACTTCCAGCTGTTCCGGAATGTTGACGCCGGCATCAAGGGCGCCGTGGATTACGCCGAGTGCCATTTCATCGTTTCCGACAAACACGGCCGTAGGGGTCTTGTCCAATTCCTGAAGCCGTTGCCATGCTTCTATGCCGGAATCATATGTATAGTCCCCTTCCAGCACATAATCCTCATTGAATTCGATGCCTGCGTTACGGAGCGCTTCTTTGTATCCTTCCAGGCGCAATTCGCGGTTGACCGCATCATGCAGCGGCCCGATTACCAATGCAATCTCCTTATGGCCTTTTTTGGCAAATTCGCTGATCACTTCAATGGTCGCTTTTTTATAATCGATATTAACGGACGGAATTTTCCCCGTAGGTTCAATCGACCCGGCGAGTACGATCGGGACTGAAGATTTTTCAAATTCCTCAATATGCTCTTCCGTAATATTCCCGCTCATAAACACAATGCCGTCCACCTGTTTGCCGAGCATCGTGTTCAAAAGGCGCAGTTCCTTTTCCTTATTTTGGTCGGAATTGCTTAAAATAATATTGTATTTGTACATCGTCGCGATATCTTCAATCCCGCGGGCAAGTTCCGCATACAGCATATTCGACACATCCGGGATAATGACGCCCACGGTTGTCGTCTTTTTGCTGGCGAGGCCGCGCGCAACCGCATTCGGGCGGTAGCCGAGCCGGTCGATCACTTCGAGCACTTTCTTCCTTGTTGTCGGTTTCACATTCGGGTTTCCGTTAACGACCCGCGAGACCGTTGCCATGGAAACGTTGGCTTCACGGGCAACATCATAAATCGTAATATTCATCTTTCAATCACTCTCCAATATACAAGTCCTGTTCATAGTTTTCACCAATCAGCCTGTCTTAAACATAGAAATGTAAGGCTTTTTCCTCTGGTGTATCGTACAAAAAAATGCCCAAACACGATCGCGTTCGACACTTTTATCGGTTCATTAGACTTCTCATTATACCATATATGATAAGCCAGGCAAAAACTTCCTGCAAGGTTTGACACAAAATTGCCACATTCTTCACAAAGAATTTTAGGGGTAAAGACGACGTCTGGACGTTGGCGCCGCTTCTTTCGTGCCGTATGTAGCAACATGACAGCGGAATTTTGGCCAATTTGAGCTTTTGCTGGAATATTGCCCGCTTCCTTAGCCGTGGCTGCCTGAACTTTGGATGGATTCCTTTACTTAGAGCGCGTCTACGTTAAGAAAGCAAGCTAATATGAAGGCATTCCTTCACTTAGAACCCGTCTATGTTAAGAAGGCGCGAAAAACGATGGCATTCCTTTACCTAGAGACCGTCTACGTGAAGGAATTTCGCTTATTCAACAATCCCTAGTTTATCCGCCATTCGATGTTCTTGCGTTTAAAAATGACAGGACGACGCCACCACACGGCCGGAAAAATCCCCCACAAAGAAAAACCTTCTGCAAGGCAGAAGGCTGGATGCTGATCCTTATATTTTCGCCGGCAAGGCGGATTGGATTTCCTGATAAAACGCATCGAACTGTTTCAAATCCATTTGCTGTGCGGCGTCCGAAAGCGCGACTGCCGGATCCGGGTGCACTTCCGCCATCACACCGTCCGCGCCGATCGCAAGCGCCGCTTTGGCAGCCGGAAGGAGCAAATCCCTTCTCCCTGTCGAATGGGTCACATCCACAAATACCGGCAAATGCGTTTCCTGTTTTAAAATCGGAACCGCCGTGATATCGAGCGTATTGCGGGTCGCCCGTTCGTACGTCCGGATGCCCCGTTCGCAAAGAATAATCTGTCCGTTTCCTCTTGACATAATGTATTCAGCGGCATTGATAAATTCTTCAATCGTTGCCGCGAGCCCGCGTTTTAAGAGAATCGGCTTCTGGATGGAACCTGCCGCTTTCAACAGCTCGAAATTCTGCATATTGCGCGCGCCGATTTGGATTACATCGAGGTAATCGGCCGCTTTTTCGAGATCAGCAGGTGTCACGATTTCACTGATCACAGCGAGATCATATTCATCGGCAATCTGCTTTAAAATTTTCAGGCCTTCAAGCCCAAGCCCCTGAAAATCATACGGAGAGGTGCGCGGTTTGTAGGCGCCGCCGCGAAGCAGTTTCAGCCCCTTCGCTTTTACGGATGCCGCAACAGCCGCAACCTGGTCGTACGATTCAACCGAACACGGGCCGAATACAAAATGCGGGTTGCCGTCGCCCACTTTTTCGCCTTTAATGTCAACAATTGTATTTTCCGGCTGTTTCTTCCGCGAAACAAGCAATGCTTTCCGGTGGTCATCTTCCTGCAGTTCAAGGGCCGCTTTAAAAATCTCTTTAAATAAATGTTCAATGGTAGACGTTTCAAACGGGCCATCGTGATGTTCTATAATGGCATTCAGCATTTCGCGTTCCCGGATCGGGTCATAGCGGTTTACGCCCTGGGCTTCTTTCAGTTTCCCGATTTCCTGGACGAGCTCACCCCGCTTGTTGATCAACTCCAGCAGCTTTAAGTTTACTTCTTCAACTTCTTTCCGCAATTGTTCAAGCTCTCTGTTCCCCACGTACCTCTCATCCTCTCTGTCAATATCCTTATCTCATTTTGTTGCCGGTGCCTGTTGCCATAGAAGCTTACAAGTGATTGCATTTATTATAATCGATTCATTTTAAAAAGTCACGGAAAAATTCTTTACTGGATAAACGCTTTTATGTACTAAAGCAACAACCGTCCTGTTATTGTTTTATATGTTTTTTTCGGAAAAAGGTTCCCGCTCGGCCTGAAAAAAAGCGCACAAAAAGGGGCAGGCTCTTAGCCCGTATCATTCGTCTTGTTCTGTTTTGCCGCCTGAAAAGCGCAAAAAAAAGCGGCAGACATGCCGCTTTTTTTGCGCCGTTACTCGCCGGCCGATGAGGAACTGCCTGAATTTGAACTTTGCTGGTTCACATCTCCCATATCCGTTTCTGCTTTATCTTTTGCCTGCTGCGCGGTCTGGACGGCGCTGTCTTTCAGCTGGCTGCCTTTCTGCACGGCAAAATCGCGTACTTGTTTTGTTTTTTCAGCAGCCTGCGAAGCGAGCTGGGTCCCTTTTTCGGTCGCAAATTCACGCCAGCCGTCTGTTTTTCCTTTGATGGTTTCCACCTGGCCGCTTAAGTCTTCCCGAAGTTCTTTCCCTGATTTCGGCGCCAACATAAGCGCTACCGCAGCACCGACAACACCGCCGACAATTGCACCAGTCAAAAAATCTTTCGTGGACATTTGTTCTTCAGACATGTAAATTCCTCCTTCAGTTTATGAATTTCTTACCCGTTGGAGCAGCCTTTCATCATTGCGGGCCGGTTCTTCAAGAAGGTGTTTCGGGACAGGGTTTTGGGCATGGACAGGATGGGTTTCATTCGTGCCTGCACCTTTTTTGCCCGACCATCTATCTTTTATTTCCTTCAGCGCAGCGCCCCATTGCACGGCCTGTGCAATTTTGTCCTGCCTTTTGCTGACGGCCGAAGCAATCGATGTTGTGACTTTACGCAGCGTCTGGCTCAGTTGCTGGGCGGAAACACCGATATCTTCCACGGCATAGACGACACTGTTCAGCCTTTCCGATTTATGCTCGATGTCTTCAACCAGCACATTCGTTTTTTCCAGTAATTTTGTAGATTCCTCTGTAATGCCGTGCATCTGCCCTTCAAGGCCCTTTACCGTATCCGACAAGTTGTCCAATGTTTTGCTTAATGATTTCAATGTCCTCGTCAGGGCGATGACCAGAATGAGGAATGCAACAGCAATTAGCGCCACGCTCAAATACAGGATGATTTTCATCTTTCGTTACCACCTCCATGTACAATAAAATTACCCCAAATCGCCTTCCTTAAACAATTGGGGGTTGAAATCTTTGCGGGTACCACCCTTATTTTCGCATAACGGCCGCCTTATGCCAACAAAAATGGAAACATTTTCTGCTTGACAAATCTCATAACAAAAAGAGGCATTGCCCGCCTGTTTTTCGGACAATGCCTCTGCCTTACCGGCTTACATGTTTTTGCAGCAATGTTTCGTATGCCTTTTGGTACTTTTGGATGTCCCCGGCACCCATAAAGAGGATGACACTGTTTTCAATGCCAAGAAGCGGGGACATGTCCTCTTCCTTGATAATTTGCGATCCGCCGACTTTTTCCTGCAGATCGTAAATAGAAAGCTTTCCGTGATGTTCACGCGCCGAGCCAAAAATATCGCACAGAAAAACCCGGTCTGCAAGGTTTAAACTTTCCGCAAACTCTGTAAGAAATGCCTGCGTGCGGCTGAAAGTATGCGGCTGGAATACGGCGACAAGCTCTCTTTCCGGATATTTTTTCCGCGCGGCATCAATGGTTGCCTTAATCTCGGTCGGGTGGTGGGCATAGTCATCAATGATGATTTGCGTGCCGATTTCTTTTTCCGTAAAGCGGCGTTTGACCCCGTGAAATGTTTTTAAATGCGTTTCAACCGCTTCTTTTTCGATGCCTTCGTATTGGCAGAGGGCGATGACCCCGAGCGCATTCAGCACATTGTGGTTCCCGAAGGAGGGAATTTCGAACGTTCCGTAAAAACTATTGCGGACCACCACATCGAATTTCGTTCCTTGCGGCTCCGTCACAATATTTCTTGCCTGAAAATCGTTGCCTTCTTCAAAGCCATAAAAAACAACCGGCACTTTTGCCTGGATTTTTTGCAGCTGCTCGTCATCCCCGTAAGCGATGATGCCTTTTTTGACTTGCAGCGCCATTTCTTGAAAAGCGGAAAAGACATCGTCAATGTTCGCATAGTAATCCGGATGGTCGAAGTCAATATTGGTCATAATCGCATAATCCGGATGGTAGGAAAGAAAGTGGCGCCGGTATTCACATGCCTCAAATACAAAATATTCCGCTCCCGGAACCCCTTTTCCCGTTCCGTCCCCGATCAAATAGGAAGTGGGCTTGATCTCATGCATGACATGGGCAAGCAGCCCGGTAGTCGATGTTTTGCCGTGCGCGCCTGTTACAGCAACGCTCGTAAAATTTTTCAGAAACTCACCGAGAAATTTATGGTAACGGATCACAGGAATGCCGCGTTTCATCGCTTCATCAATTTCTTCGTGCGTATCGGGAAAAGCATTGCCGGCAATCACCGTCAGGCCGGGGCGGATGTTTTCCCGGTTGAAAGGCAGGATCTTAATGCCGGCATCTTCTAATGCCTGCTGGGTAAAAAAGCGCTTTTCCACGTCAGACCCCTGCACTTCGTATCCGATGTCATGCAGGATCTGTGCCAGTGCGCTCATGCCCGATCCTTTAATCCCTACGAAATGGTATACAGTCATAATAGAACCTCCAACAATGTCTATATGTATGCAGTATATGATAAAAACCCGCCATGTGCGATAAGGCATGTTTCCACAGCAGCTGTACAGGCTTTATACGGCCGCCTTCATGCCCATCATAAAAAAATCATACTCCATCATTATATCATTTCCAGGCAGCCGTGAACATGAAAAAGCGGAATTTTGCCCGCAGCCCGCCGGAAGCCGGAAAGGGCAGCTCACATCCGCATTCTTCATGCCCTTTTTCCACTATCCTTGCCAAAACAGCTGCCGGCTATAAGGAAAAACCATCACTCTCTGCTTTCTGCTTCCTGCATTTGCATCAATTCGCTTTTCGTTATTAAAACATCCCGCGGCTTGCTTCCTTTCGCCCCGGAAATAATCCCCTGCTGCTCCATCATATCAATCAGGCGGGCAGCCCGGTTATAGCCGATCCGGAAATTGCGCTGCAAAAGTGACGTGGACGCCCCGCCCTGGTGAATGACAAATTCGCAGGCGTCGGGAAAAAGCTCGTCTTCTTCTTCGCCCGTTTCCGTTTGTCTCAGCAATTCTTCAGGCTGGAACAAATATTCCGGCTCTGCGGTTTCCCTTACAGATGACACAACATCGTCGATTTCACGGTCGCTCACAAAAGTGCCCTGCAGCCGGACCGGTTTGGAAGTGCCGTTTTCCAAAAACAGCATGTCCCCTTTGCCTAGCAGTTTTTCCGCCCCACTCATATCAATAATGGTGCGCGAATCGACCTGTGAAGAGACGGAAAAAGCAATGCGCGTCGGGATATTGGCCTTGATTAAGCCGGTAATGACATCCACGCTCGGCCGCTGTGTCGCCAGAATCAGGTGAATCCCGCAGGCGCGCGCTTTTTGTGCAATCCGGCAGATGGCATCTTCGACATCCCCCGGTGAGGTCATCATTAAATCAGCGAGCTCATCGATGACAATGACAATATACGGCAGCTTTTCGGAAAACCTGCGGGTACGGACGGCCATTTCATTATAACGGTGAATATCGCGCACACTTTCATGGGCAAACAATTCATAACGCCTTTCCATTTCTTCAACCGCCCACTTTAATGCCGCTGTTGCCATTTTGACATCTGTAATGACAGGGCTGACGAGATGCGGAATTTGATTATATGGCGCAAGCTCCACCATTTTCGGGTCGATCAGGAGCAGTTTCAAATCCTGCGGCGCCGCTTTATACAGGAGCGAAACAAGCACCGAATTGATACAGACGCTTTTTCCCGATCCGGTGGCGCCTGCAATCAGCCCGTGCGGCATTTTTTGCAGGTCGGTTACAACCGGTTTCCCCGAAATATCCAGGCCCATCGCAACCGTCAACGGAGATTTGCTGTTTTGAAATACGGGATCACCGATGATCTCACGCAAACGGACAGGGCGGCTTTTCAAGTTCGGGATTTCAATGCCGACCGTATGCTTGCCCGGAATCGGCGCTTCGATCCTGATATCTTTCGCAGCGAGGCTTAATTTTAAGTCGTCGTTCAGATTGGTGATTTTATTGACTTTTACGCCCGGTTCAGGCTGGACTTCAAACCGGGTGACGGAAGGCCCCTGGCTTGCGTTTACCACTTTCGCGCGGACATTGAAATTTTCAAGTGCCTCATCCAGCGTATAGCTTTGTTCTTTGATCCACTCCTCATCCCGGGTCTGCTTCACCGGCGGCTCCAGCAACGAAAGCGACGGGAAAGAAAACGGTTTTTCACCGCTGTTTTCGGCCGGATTTTCTTGTTCCGGCCGGGGACCCGGGGCCTCTTTCTTTTCTGTGATCCTCCGGCGGTCCTGTTTCAGCATCAGCACGTTAAACGGCAGATGCTTTCGCGGGCGTCTTTCCGTTTTTGTTGCTTCGCCGGATGACGGAGAAGTGCCCGCCATCTCCGTATGCCGCTGTTCCGGTTCATTTCCTGCATTTTTTTCGGTTTTTTCCGAAGCATATGCCGAAGGGGTTCCCGGCTCATTTGCAAGGTCCGCCATGCTTGCCTCTTGAGAAACGGCGGCATCCTCTTTTGACAATTCACTTGCCGGATTGAATCCCAGTGTTCCTGCGTTTTGCTGGTCTGGTTCATTTACCAGGATGGCTTCGGTTTTTTCCGAAGCATATGCCGAGGAAGCTTTTTCCGGTTCACTTGCAATGGCCGCCGTACTTGCTTCCGGAGAAACAGCCGCTGCATCCTCTTTTGGCAGCACACTTGCCGAATCGGATCCCGGCGTTTTCGCTTTTAGCTGTTCCGATTCATCTGCCGGGTTTGTGCCGGGTTCTTCCGGAGAAATGGCCGTGGCATTCCCTTTTTCCGGTTCGTTTGCCGGATCGGTTTCGGCTTTTTCCGGTTCACTTGC
>NZ_JARTJQ010000094.1:0-16711 GCF_036225245.1 Weizmannia sp. CD-2023 | reverse complement strand
GACGTGCGAAATGTGGGTTCGACGATCGCCTCCACGATCGACAATGCCTGTAAAATCGGCACGGAACTGGAAAACAACGAGCTCAATGTCCGCGTCATCCGGGCAATGATCGATTTTTGGACGAGCTTGCCGAAAATCGGGAATTTGAGCAACGCATAGTCCAAATAAAATTTACTCGTTTTGTTTTTGCGCAAAACGACCAGCAGCACGTACACCCCGATCAAAATCAGCACGACGAGCCACCAGTAGTGCTGCATAAACCCGCTTGCCGACAAAACAAGGCGCGTAACCGCAGGCAGGCTGGCTTTATAGTTTTTGAGCATCGATACAAAGGTCGGGACGATTTTTACAAGCATAAAAATGACGACAACAATCGCCATCACCCCGACAAAAGCCGGATACGTCAGCGCCGACCTTACCTTTTGCCTTGTGCGGTGCTGCTTTTCGTAGTAGGTTGCGAGCCTTTCCAATGTACCGTCAAGATTGCCGCCCGCTTCACCGGCATAAACCATATTAATGAACATCGGGGTAAACACTTTTTTATGTTTTGCGGCCGCCTGGGAAAGCGGAATCCCGCCACGCAAATCTTCCTCGACGGCCAAAAGCGTTTTCTTTAATGTTTTGCTGCTCGTCTGGCTGGCAAGTATGTTTGTAGAATCGACGACGGTTACGCCGGCTTTCAGCAGTGTTGAAAACTGGCGGAGGAAAATGACAAAATCCTGCAGTTTCACCCTGCCGCCGAGACTGATTTCCATCGTCATTAACGTTTCCGGCAGCTCATTGATTTGGAGCACGCGGACGCCTTGCCCGCGCAGCTTTACCAGCGCCTCCCGTTTCGATTCGGCCGTGACGACGCCGTTTTTCTTCCCGGCTTTTGTCCTTCCCTCGTACTTAAATCGTGGCATTTTGGACAATCTCCTGTAAATAAGGTTCCGCCGCTTCTTTGGAAATCGCGCCCGCTGCAAGCAATTCCTTCACATCGGTTTCAAGCGTGTGCATCCCGAGTGCGCGGCTCGTCTGCAGGACATTCACGATCTGGTGAACTTTCTCATTGCGGATCAGATTGGCAATGGCCGCGTTGTTGACGAGCACTTCCGTGGCCGCCCTCCGCCCTTTGTTGTCGGCTGTCGGAAAGAGGCGCTGCGAAATAATTCCAACTAAAACATTTGCCAGCTGGATGCGGATTTGCGCCTGCTGGGACGGCGGAAAAACGTCAATGATTCGGTCAATCGTCGACGGCGCGCCCGATGTGTGCAGCGTACCGAGGACAAGGTGCCCGGTTTCCGCTGCCGTAATCGCTGTATGGATCGTTTCGAGATCGCGCATTTCCCCGACTAAAATCACGTCCGGGTCCTGCCTGAGTGCCGCGCGCAGGCCGTTCGCAAAGTTTTGCGTGTCAAACCCGACTTCACGCTGGTCAATGATGCATTTTTGATGTTTATGTAAATACTCAATCGGGTCTTCAAGCGTAATAATATGTTTGTGCAGCGTTTTGTTCATATGGTCGATCATGGCGGCGAGCGTCGTCGACTTTCCGCTTCCGGTCGGCCCTGTTACCAGCACTAAGCCATGCGGTTTTTCCGTGAATGCATACAATACAGGCGGCAGATGCAGTTCTTCAACTGTCGGGATCGCAGTCGGGACAACGCGGATCGCCAGCGACACGCAGTTGCGCTGCCGGTACACATTGATCCGGAAACGGGATACGCCCGGGATGCCGTAAGAAAAATCAAGCTCCCCGCGTTCCTGGAAAACCGGCCACATGGTATCGGAAATGATCGCTTTCGCCATTCCTTCCGTCATTTGCGGC
The DNA here is from genome assembly GCF_036225245.1 of Weizmannia sp. CD-2023. Lineage (NCBI taxonomy): Bacteria > Bacillati > Bacillota > Bacilli > Caryophanales > Bacillaceae > Heyndrickxia > Weizmannia sp. CD-2023. Next base: position 14,901 of record NZ_JARTJQ010000094.1, on the reverse strand, counting down.
GTCATTACTTCTTTTCCGTAACGTTTCAGCTGGCCGTTTAAACGCAGTATCGGCGGCACGCCAACGGATAAGTGAAGATCCGATGCTTTCAGTTCAAATGCTGAGCGAAGCAAGTATTCAATTTTTTCCTTCATTCTTTTCACCTACTCCGGTAGGGCGACGCGCAACACTTCTTCGGTCGTTGTCAGCCCCTGCTTTACCTTTAGTAATCCGTCGTCGAGCAGAAAAATCGTTTTATTTTGGATCGCATATTCCCTTAATTTGGATAAAGGTTCCCCGTTCATAATCCCGCGCCGGATGTTTTCATTGATCACCAGCAGTTCCTGGATCGCCATCCGCCCTTTGTATCCGGTCATGTTGCAGTTTCCGCATCCGCGGCCGCGGATAATTTTTTCAATTTTGATGCCGCGTTTTTTAAAAATTTCTATTTCCCGTTTTGTCGGCACCTGTTCTTCTGCGCAGTCGCGGCACACTTTGCGCACGAGCCGCTGCGACACGACACCGCTGAGTGAGGTGGCAACGAGAAACGGCTCAACGCCCATGTCTATTAATCTTGTAATTGTGCCGAGCGCATCATTGGTATGCAGCGTACTTAAGACGAGATGGCCGGTGAGGGAAGCGCGGATGGCAATTTCAGCCGTTTCCTTGTCACGGATTTCCCCGACCATGATAATATTCGGGTCCTGCCGCAAAATCGCCCGCAGCCCTTTGCCGAACGTCATGCCGACCGCCGGATTGACCTGAATTTGGTTGACGCCTTCAATCTGGTACTCCACCGGGTCTTCCACCGTAATGATATTCACCTGTTCATCATTGAGATGGTTTAGGGCCGCATATAAAGTCGATGACTTCCCGGAACCGGTCGGCCCTGTGATCAAAATGATGCCGTTCGGGCGGTGGATCAGCTGCGTAAAACGCTTGAGATTCAGCTTGTTAAAATCGAGCTGGCGGATATCGTGGATGGCTGTTGACAGATCCAAAATCCGGAGCACGATTTTTTCCCCGAATACGGTTGGCAACGTCGATACCCGGATATCAACGGGATGGAAATCGACGTCAATTTTAATGCGCCCGTCCTGCGGGATGCGGTGTTCGGTAATATCGAGATTTGCCATAATTTTAATACGCGCCACAAGCACGCTTTGCATCGATTTCGGCAGCACCCGTTCCGTCCGCAAAATCCCGTCAACACGGTAACGGACGATAAACTTTGTTTCCTGCGGGTCCAGATGGATATCGCTCGCCCGCATTTGGACGGCATTTTGCAAAATCTGGTTGACGAGCTGGACGACAGGCGAATCTTCTTCCCCCGGACCGGTTTCAGCCGCCTCTTCCTTTTCAGCAATGCCGTCCAGCAATTCTTCCATATTGTCATCGAGGTCGTAATACTTATGGATCGCCCGCAAAATATCGTCTTTCGAGGCAATCGCCGGTTCAATGCGGAAGCCGGTCGATAGCCGCAAGTCATCGATCGCATTAAAATCCATCGGGTCCGCCATTGCGACAAACAGTTTATCCCCGTCTTTTTTGAGCGGAATAAGAAGATTTCGTTTCGCCATTTCTTTCGGCACAAGGTTCATGATGCTCTGGTCAAAAGGATAGCGGAAAAGGCTGATGTGCGGGATGCCGAGCTGGAATTCGAGCGCTTCAATGAGCTGCTGCTCGGTAATCAGCCCGCGCTGAAGAAGCGCATCGCCCAGTTTTTGGCCCGCCGCTTTTTCCTTCAGCACCTGTTCCAGCTGTTCTTCTGTAATCAACCCTGCATCCACCAATAAATCGCCAAGCCTTTTTCGCACTTGTTTCATCCGAATTCCCCCGCTTTATCTGTCATGTCCCGGGCCTTTCTTATGTCAGCTTTTGCTGTCCGCCCCGTTATCCTTGCCGTCATGCGTACCGGTGCTGTCATTTGAAGTTTCAGCTTTTGTGCTGGTAGTGTTTTCGCGATCCTTTGAAGTCTCAGCTTTTGTACTGGTACTTTTTTCGCTCTTTTTTGAAGCCTCTGTACCGGCACTTTTTTTGCTTTTTGAAGTCTCTTTGCCGGCACTTTTTTCGCTGCCTTTTGAACTGCTGCCACTTGTTGACGTGTCCGTTTCATGACCAGAACCGTTATCTGTTTCCGATGAGCCATCCGTATTTTCCGCTTGTGCCGGAATGCCTTTTGCAACGATTTGTGCCACCGGCGGATAAAAATCTTCCGCCAACAGCACGGATTTCAGCAGGCCGTGATTCTGGCTGTAAATATTGCGGAACACCTTGGCATAATAACCCGCTTTTCCGGCTTGCAAGACAACAGACTGATCTGCTTTTAAAGCAGGATGATATTGCACGGTTGTTTCGGGGTCGATCGTTTTTTGATCTTTCAGCACCATTTTATAGTTTTCGAGAAAAGGCCGGCCTGCCACAGATACGGAAAAAGTACCGTTTCGAGCCGTGAATTTCAGCTGATAAGCGGTTGGGTTCGGGTTGACAAAAGAGAAATCCAGCTTACCTTTCACCACTTTTGCTTCTTTTCCAAGCGTTGCATAGTACGGCAGTTCGTTTCCCGTATTGCGTTCAATGATTTCGAAATTGGTCGGCAGCACCGCCCCGTATATGGCGGTTGCAATCATGCTGAGTGCTTCATTTGAAAACGAAGCGCCTGTTTTTTCCGCTGTTTTGAATAAGGAAAACATCCCGTGCGCAGGAATGTTGACTTGCGGAAACTGCTTTGCCCAATTTTCGAGTTCTGTTGCTTCCGCAAGCGAAACATTTGCTACTGAACCTTTTGATACTGTCGTTTCTTTTTCATTTCCGTCCACGGCATAACCGGACAAATCAAAGGAAAGATTGGCAGTCTCAAGCCGGGCGGCGGCGTGGCATATGGCCATGTCGAGCCGGGCAATATCCACGTCATCCGGGCTGACGTCGGGAAAAGACTTTGAGACCAGGTCCCGAAGCCTATTATGGTCAAGCGTGACAACAAGCGGCGCGGCCTCGCCGTTTTTTACCCGAACCATGCTTTCTGTTACGGAAAAATGCAGCTGTTCAGCCGGAAGCTTCACCGTTTTTGCCAAATAGACGATTTCTACCGGATTGGACGCCTTCCATTTCTGAACGGCAGATGATAATTTTTGCTGTGCCTGCTCTTCCGTCAGCCCGGACAGCTGTATTCCTCCGGCTATAGTGCCCTGCGCATATTTTTCTTTATGTCCGAATCCGTTCGCAATGGCCAAAGCCCCAAAATGTGAGAAACTGAATATAAATGCTGTGCTGATCAATAAGATCGTAAAAACTTTTAAATACCGCTTGTTTCCCACACTTCAGCGCCGCCTTTCATTCATCAACATGCATGGACAACTCGACAAAAACACCCGGACCGGCCTCCTGTGCCCGCTTAATGTCTTCTTCAGACAAAACCGTTCCTGCCGCGATAACCTGTTCCCCGTTTCCCGCGTAAATGTCTTTTACCGCTTTCTTTCCTTTTAAAAGTTCCACTTGTTTTGCCCGGAGTGCCTCCATTCCCTCTTCGCCCGGTTGTTCAAGCTCTTCTTCTACTTCTTTTGTCAGCAGTTTTTCAGGATCATCAAGAAAATGGCCGGGTGCCTCCTCTTTCACAACGACAATATCTCTCCCGTACGTCATCACAAAATCAGCAGAAAGGATCGTTTCCGACTCGCCTGTTTGCAAAACAATCCCTAAAATTTTGCCCGTATTTTCATCCGCGTAAAATTCTTTTACTTCGCCAACCAGTTCCCCTTTCCGGGTCATCACTTTAGCCCCGACAATGCGGATTTTTTTGTTGACGAGCTGGTCTGCGATCGGAATTTCATTTAAATCGATGACAGCCCTGTCGCTTTCCACGGTGACCGCATACTCGCCGATTCCGACCACTTTTTTGAACGGAATTGCTTTTACAGTTACTTGCCAGTCTTCGTGTTCGATCGTTAAAAAATCGACGGATCCTTTGTCCGGGTTAATGACAAAAGACTTTACTTTTCCGATTTCAGCGCCTTCAGAAATGCTGATGATCGGCTGGCCCAAAATTTGCGTGCTTTTTTTCATCTACCTCACACCTGTTTCTTCATGGATTATTGACCGTATTTTGTCCTTAAAAAATCGATTTCTTCGCGGATGACCGGGTATTCTGCATAGGTTTCCGCCAAGTCTTTCAGCAGGGCTTGCAGCTTGCCAAATTGTTGTTCAGCTATGTAATGTTCGATCAGAAGGCTTGCAAAGGTGAAATAATCTTCCGGTGCAAGCTGCGGGTGCAAATGCGCTTTCACTAGCTGTTCGTACGCGTCAGCCGGTTGCGTAAGACGGTAAAGGTTCAGTTGTTCCACTAGCACCCCAAGCAATTGCTTTTGAATAGGTGTTGTCTCGGTTGGCACGGATGCTAAAGTGTCTGATGCTTCCTCAACGGCAGGGTTGCCTTTCGGTTCCATTGCTTTCTCACCGACAGAATTGCCTGCCGATTCCGCTTCGTTTGCGGCAACCGTTTCGCCCGTACCTGCGCCGCTTTCGCCTTGTCGTTCCCGTCCCTGGCCCGCTTCCGAATAGAACTTTTCGGGCTCTGCCACCTGGCCGGTTTCCTTGTCAGGCATCACGTCGATTTCTTCTAGTTCGTCTCTGTCCTCACCTTTCGCACCGCCAACTGTTTCATTTTCCGCATGCAGTTTTTCAAGTTGCCCGGCATCATGGAAAGGAATCACATCAATTTCTTCCCCCTTAGACCCGCCGGCTGCTTTATCCTCTGCATCCAGATTCAAATTTACGACTTGTTCAGTTGGGTTAGTTTCTTGGACAGGCGCCAAACTGATTTCTTCCGGTTCGTCTCTGTCTTCACCTTTCGCACCGCCAACTGTTTCATTTTCCGCATGCAGCTTTTCGGGTTGCCCGGCATTGTCGGCTTCGTGCAAAGGTATTACATCGATTTCTTCCAGTTCGTCCATGGCAGGCATGTCTGTCCCGGAAAGTTCAGCAGGTGCTTCCGTTTTCTTTTCAAAAGAAAGGAGCGGGATCTCTTCTTGTTCAACATATTGAACATCTTCAGAACCGGATGGTGTTCCCGGCCCAGTTGTAGCACCAGCTTCAAAATCCTGGTCATCCGCCTCTTTTGCAGCTGCCACGTCCAAAGGTTTGATGTCCGGGCTCTCCGCTTCCGCCACCCATTCTTCAACTTCGTACATTTCCGGCAAATGATCCGCCTTATTTTCTTCATTTGCTTCTTCAATCATTTCCAGACGGTTTTCAAGAAAATCAATTTCTTCTTCCCCGGAGAGTTCTGCCGCCTGTTCGTTTGCCGGAAGAGCGGTTTCCGTTTCATTTCCGGCCGCAGTATCGTCCAGTTCTTCCCATTCGGGTTCATCCTTTTCTTCCCGTTTTGGTGGTGTCTCTTCTATTTCAGGTCCCAACCCGTTTTTCTCCGGCAAAATCTCTCCCGTTTCAGGAACTGGAGCACTTTTTTCAGCCGGAAGAACAGCGGCATTTGCGGCAGGCGAGACCAGTGCTGCCGGTCGATTTTTCCGCGCCACCGCCATCTCTTCCTGCTCCTCCCATACTGGAAATTCGTCTGCATCGTTATCCTGTCCAGCGAACAAAAATGCCAGCTTTTTTTCGAACAGATAGGCCACACAAAGCACGAGCAAAAAAGTAATTAAACTGCTCTCCCATAGTGGAACTACACTGCCTGCCAAAATGCCGAAAAGCGCCAGCAAAAAAGCGGTGCCGGCCAGCACAACCACACCTTTTTTAGAAAAGCCGAAAGAAAAAAAGACAAAAAATGCCATCACACATAAAAATCCAATTACGGCAAACGCCGCAGTGAGAAGATTCATCATCCCACCTCTGTTTCTATCAGAGTACAAAATTCCCAGAAAAACCAATTGTCGAAAATCAACTAAGACTATTTTATTATAAATCTCGGCGAATGGGAAGATTGTACTGCATCTTTTTACCTGTCTCTTACTGGACTGATGTATTGATTTCTTTCAAAGTCACTTTATTCACTGTCGGGATCCCTTTCGGCGGGTTTAAAATCATATCTTTTTTAAAATTAACGGTGAGTCTGGACTTTGCAGGATCCGCAGGCTGAGGGTTTTGAAATTCCAATTCATATCTTTTGAAAATTAACCATTCATAGGTTAACTTATTTATCGTCCAGCCCCTTGATGCACTTAAACCAATCGTATTCCCATAGATACCGCCATTAATTTTTAAATTTGATCCGATGCCATATATAAATAAGTCACGATTTGAGTAGAGATAAGCATCAATCACTTTTGGACGGTCTTCATACAAATTATTGTTGGCCAACTTAATATTTCCATCACAAAGTAAAATAAGCGTGCCGCTACTGTTCGAGAAATTTTCGACATCTGCGTCTCCTCGTACATAAATGCTGCCGTTTGTATTGACATCCCCGCTGCTCGTAAGGGACCCATTGACATACATCACCCCGTTTAAATTCAATGCTGAAACCTCACTCAATGTCGCATTCCCGGCAATATAAATATACTGATTTTCCCCTGTCGACAGCACTCCGTTTAAATTAGCGCCACCGCCTACATAAATTTTGCCTTTTACTGTTAATTTCCCTTTGACAGTCAAATCATCTTTTACATAAAGATCCCCATTTACAGTCAGGCTTTTGTTTTCCCCAACGGTTAAATCATCGCCGACGTACAAGTTTCCTTTTATTGGTTGACTGCCAACCTGGCTGGGTGTTACATCATAGCCAAAAGCGTTCCCATACTTGTCTGTATTATAGGAATAATTGGAATTTATTTTTATATTTTCCGGCCATCCCAGCAGCTTAGCTGTAATCATATCGCCTACATTTATTTTATCAACCGTTAACTGACGATTTTTCACAACCGGAGCAACAGAAAAGTAGCGGCTGAAGCTTTCAGGTCCAAATGGCTTCCATGAATCAAATGTTCTTGCCGGATGCTGATCGGCCTCAAAATATCTTCCCTTCACTGTTAACGTCCCATTGATTGCTGGATAGTAAGTTCGTATATATTGCGTGAACCCTAACCAATCAACATATTTCCCGTAGTTTGAAACATACAGATCCCCCCCGATATTCACATCTCCAATAATATAAGGAGACCCGTACAAATACATATTCGACGGTGTCACGGCTGTATATTGAAAAACGTCCGAGACAGTGGAAAGCGTCATCACCTTTGTTAACGTTTTTCCGGACTTTCCGATTGGCACTGTTATGGTGACTTTGCCCAAAACAATGCCATCTGGTGCTGTCCCGTCTTTCAATGTTTTATATGCGATGCTGCATTTGCCGTTTTTCTGTTGCTGTATGCTCGTTATGGCTGCCTGAAGCATGCTGATCAGCTGGCTTGGCATGACAGTACCGTTCGCAATGGTACTATTGATGCTGTCAACTTGTTTCTCAATTAAAGCAGTCGCTTCATCCGCTACCATTTCCGCATTTAATTTATCCTGTGTGCCCGTTTCAGATACTTTTACTGTTTTAAAAGTGCTGACGGATGCGGATACGAGTGAAACGGTGATAATCGCCGCGACTGCGAAAATGAGAAGAACGGTCACAAGCGTATATCCCTTCTCTTCTCTTAAAACATGCATCATTGATTCCCCTCTTCGCCCAGTTTATAAGCGGCATAGATCTTTTTCTCAAAATGATTTTGCGTGTCTTTTATTACAAAATGGCATATCAGGCTACCATTCTCAACCGTAAAAGTTGTCCCGTCAAGTGAAATGCCATCGCTGTTTACAATCGTGCCTCCTACCGACAAGTTCCCGTCTGATACAGCGATTGTCTTGTCTGTTGAACTTTCCTGGTAGGTGCCGTCACTTCCAACATTTATATTGACATCCACTGCTTTGAAACGGGTAAAAGTCCCGTCATCATTTTCGTCATCAGGTTCAATGTCGTCCACATTTTCCATTGCGCTGTTCATGTATTGCAAAATAGCCGTTTGTTCTTTGACAAAATTTTTACGTGCCATGTCGCTTTTGGATTGGGTGATCACCGTATTTAAAACGGCATAAATGACCCCGATGATCATAAATGAAATGGTAACAGCCGCCAGTAATTCTACTAAAGTGAGCCCTTTTTCATTCCGGCATTTCATCTTTTCACATACCCTTTCACTTCAACCGGTTTTAGACGATTTCCACTGTCGACTTTTACTTTGACCAGCAGGAGGCGGTCAGAAAGGGAAGAATCCGCCGGAAGGGAAACGGACACATATGCCTTATAACCGGAAATTTCCGCAGCGCTATCAAGCCCTAAAACCGATTGAATATCAGCTTGTTGTGTGGTGTTCGCCATCTGCTGCACTTCATTAAAGTTTTTTTTCTGGTAAGCTCTTAATATCCCGGTTGCAATTTGCAATGCAGACAGCGAGTCATCCGCTTTCTTTGTCACGCCCGCATTATTGGCCAAAATGGAACCCACTGTGAGCATCACAATCGCTAAAATCGTAATCGAAGCGAGCACTTCGACAAGTGTAAATCCCCGGTTGTTTTTAAAAAGGGGTTTTTTCATAACAACCTCCGCTAAGTATTTTGTCCTGCGTCTTATTTCCTATAAAACTTATTTTATCAAAAAGCGCCGGGAAAGTAATTCAACAAATAGAACAAATAAAAAAAAGGGCAGAACTTTTTCAGCTCTGCCCGTTCCTTTCTGATTGGCCCAAAATGTATTTCCGGACTTTCGAAATAAAGTATAAAGACCCCGTAATGACTAAAACATCTCTTGAGCCTTTCATTTCTTTTATTTTAGCAAGTACGGTTTCTTTCCAATCCTCCGAAAATGATTTATTTTGATGATGGCTTATCTTATACAACATCTCTGCCGGAATCGCTCTTGGAAAATCAAAAGTTGTGAAAATGATTTCGTCTGTTTTGTGGTCGAGTTTCGGAATCATGTGATCCAAGTCTTTGTCGCCAAGTGCGGAAAAAATCATGTGAATGTTTTTCCCGCGCAGATGGGTGTCCATTGTTTCGATCAGGCTGTCAATGCCTTCCGGGTTGTGGGCGCCATCGATGATAATGAGCGGGTCATCCAGCAGTTTTTCAAATCGGCCGATCCACTTGCTGAGGAGAAGGCCTTTTTCCAGTGCATGCTGCGGGATGCGAAAATGGTGGATATGTCTTAACAGTTCTGCCCCCATAACGGCAAGCGCGGCATTGTAAATCTGATGGCGCCCCATCATGGCGATCGACAAGCAGTCATAGGCGCCGTACGGAGAAGCAAAGCGGAAATGTTCACCAGTTAGATCCCCACCAATCTCCGCAAAAGAAAATTCCTTTCCGGCACGGAAAAGCGGTGCCTTTTCTTTTGCCGCTTTTTCTTCAATTACCGCCAGCGCATCAGGCAGCATGGCTGTTGTTGCAACCGGCACCCCGTGTTTGATAATGCCCGCTTTTTCAGAGGCGATTTCTGCAATCGTATGGCCAAGCACATTCATATGGTCATGGCCGATATTGGTAATCAGGCTGACAAGCGGTGTGATGACGTTTGTGGAATCAAGCCTGCCACCAAGGCCGACTTCATAAATAACGATATCCACCGGCCGGATGTCGGCAAAATACAAAAGTGACATCGCTGTAATGACTTCAAACTCTGTCGGTGCACCGAATGCTGTGTGCTCCAGTTCTTCTGCAAGCGGGCGGATCTCGTTTGTAAGCCGGATGAGGTCTGCATCTGACACCGGCGTTCCGTTTATGCTGATCCTTTCGTTAAACTGCTCAATATACGGGGAAGTAAAGGTGCCGACCGTATAGCCTGCCTGCTCTAAAATATTCCGCAAAAAGGTGACGGTCGACCCTTTTCCGTTCGTCCCGGCCACGTGAACCGTCCGGATTTTTTGTTCCGGGTGGTGCAATTTTTCCATCAGCCACTGCATCCGTTCAAGCCCCGGTTTCATCCCGAATTTCGAGTGGGACCGGATCCAGCCAACCGCTTCTTCATAGGTTTCAAACATATACCTTTCCTCCCGTATGCAAGGAAGACGAATCCGTAAAGAATTCGCCTTCCACCCTTGTATTACTGGTTTTCAAGTTCTTTGATGCGCGCTTCGACGGTGCTTCGTTTTTCAAGATAGTCTTTTTCTTTTGCCCGTTCTTCGGCAACGACATTTTCCGGCGCTTTTTTCAGGAACCCTTGATTGGACAGTTTTTTCTGGACGCGTTCGACTTCTTTATTCCATTTTGCCAACTCTTTCCGGAGCCGAGCCAGTTCTTCTTCAAAATTAATGAGTCCTTCAAGCGGCAGGAACAGTTCGACGCCGGAAACGACTGCAGTCATGGCTTTGTCCGGTGCCTCGAGGTCAAGCCCCATTTTCAATTCATCCGGGTTGCAGAAACGGGTAATGTACGCTTCGTTTCGTTTTAAAGCCGCTAGGACCGTTTCGTCTTTCGCTTTCAAATGCAGTTTGATTTTTTTGCTTAACGGCGTATTCACTTCCGCGCGGATATTGCGGACAGAACGGATGATGTCGACAAGCAGTTTCATTTCTTCGCTGGCCGCTGCATCTGTAAGGCTTTCGTCCACTTCCGGCCACGCGGCTGTTGTGATCGATTCCCCTTGGTGCGGAAGGTTTTGCCAAATTTCCTCGGTAATAAATGGCATGAACGGGTGCAAAAGCCGCATCGTATTGTCAAGCACATACGCAAGGACCGAGCGCGTCGTTTTCTTCGCTGCTTCATCTTCGCTGTAGAGCGGCAGTTTTGCCATTTCGATGTACCAGTCGCAGAAATCGTCCCAGATAAAATTGTAAAGTGCGCGCCCGGCTTCGCCAAATTCGTATTTGTCCGCCAGTTTTGTAACGGTTTCGATCGTCTCGTTCAAACGCGTTAAAATCCATTTGTCAGCGACTGATTTTTCACCGGACAGATCCATTTCTTCGTATTTCAGCCCGTTCATGTTCATGAGTGCAAAACGGGAGGCGTTCCAAATTTTATTGGCGAAATTCCAGACCGCTTCAACTTTTTCGTAACTGAAACGCAAATCCTGACCCGGTGCGCTGCCGGTGGTAAGGAAATAGCGGAGCGAGTCCGCACCGTATTTGTCGATGACTTCCATCGGGTCGACGCCGTTGCCGAGCGATTTGCTCATTTTCCGCCCCTGCTCGTCGCGGACAAGACCGTGGATCAGGACGTCTTTGAACGGGCGCTTGCCGGTAAACTCAAGCCCCTGGAAAATCATCCGCGATACCCAGAAGAAAATGATGTCATAGCCAGTCACAAGCGTATCAGTCGGATAATAACGCTTGTAGTCTTTCGCTTCTTCATCCGGCCAACCCATTGTCGAAAACGGCCAGAGCGCCGAGCTGAACCACGTATCGAGCACGTCCGGATCCTGTTCCCAGTTTTCAATGTCGCGGGGCGGCTCGGTGTCAACATACACTTCGCCGGTTTCTTTATGGTACCAGGCCGGAATCCGGTGGCCCCACCAGAGCTGGCGCGAAATGCACCAGTCGCGGATATTTTCCATCCAGTGCAAGTATGTTTTTTCAAAGCGTTCCGGCACAAAATGGACTTTTCCTTCCGACGCCTGCAGTTTTACCGCAGCATCAGCGAGCGGCTGCATTTTCACAAACCATTGCGTCGACAAATACGGTTCGACAACCGCGCCGCTCCGTTCGGAATGGCCGACCGAATGGAGATGGTCTTCCACTTTGACAAGAACGCCGAGTGCTTTCAAGTCCTCCACAATCTGTTTGCGGCATGCAAACCGGTCCATCCCTTTGTATTTTCCGGCATTTTCATTCATTGTGCCGTCCTCGTTCATCACAAGGATGCGTTCGAGATTGTGGCGGTTCCCGACTTCGAAGTCGTTCGGGTCATGGGCCGGCGTAATTTTTACGGCACCGGAACCAAATGTCATGTCCACATACTCGTCTGCGATAATCGGAATTTCGCGGCCGACGATCGGCAATACAATCGTTTTCCCGATTAAATGTTTGTAGCGTTCATCATCCGGGTGGACAGCGACCGCCGTATCACCGAGCATCGTTTCCGGGCGCGTTGTTGCGATTTCGATCGTGCCGGAACCGTCGCTTAACGGGTATGCCAGATGGTAAAATGCGCCCTGCACCTCTTTGTAGACGACTTCAATATCGGAAAGCGCCGTTTTCGTTTCCGGGTCCCAGTTGATGATGTACTCGCCACGGTAAATCAAGCCTTTTTTATAAAGCGAAACAAATACTTCTTTTACAGCTTTTGACAGCCCTTCATCGAGCGTAAAACGTTCGCGCGAATAATCGAGCCCAAGGCCAAGTTTTGCCCATTGTTTGCGGATAAATTGAGCGTATTCCGCTTTCCACTTCCATGCTTCTTCCGTAAACTTTTCGCGGCCGAGGTCATAGCGGGATTTGCCTTCTTCACGCAGTTTGGCTTCCACCTTTGCCTGTGTTGCAATCCCGGCGTGGTCCATCCCCGGCAGCCAGAGCACATCATAGCCCTGCATCCGTTTCATCCGGGTTAAAATATCCTGTAAAGCCGTATCCCAGGCATGGCCGAGGTGGAGCTTCCCGGTTACGTTCGGCGGCGGAATCACAATCGTGTACGGTTTCTTTTCCGGGTCGCCTTTTGCTTCGAAAAATTTGCCGTTCACCCACCATTCATAGCGCCCTTTTTCAACAGCGTGCGGATCGTATTTGGTCGGCATGCTGATGTCCTGCTGTTCCATTTGCATCATTCCTTTCTGCTTTTTTTACGGATAAACACAAAAACTCCCTTCGCCATAAAAGGACGAAAGGAGTCTGTTCGCGGTACCACCTTTTTTCACGGGCAAACGGATGCCCGGCACTCTCGGGTCAGTAACGGCACTTCGCCGGCTTTTGCTACTTTCGGTTTCACAAAAGCTACTCCCGGGCGACCTTCCAGCCTGTTTCGCATAGGAAATCTTTCAGCAGCTGATTTCCCTCTCTGCATGGAAACAAAATCTGTACTCTTCCCGTTCATTGTACTTTGATTTTTGAAATTGACTATAGTTTATGGTATCGGTTTTTGTGAAAATCGTCAATAGCATTGCCCATTTTTAGAAAAAATATGCGGCGGATGCACTGATCCGCCCGCTTTTCATACATTATTTTTGAGGGATAGGTGGATGATGATGAAGAAAAAAATTGACAAACAGGCCGTCCGTACATGGGCGCGGAATGCAAAAAAAGTGTGCAAGCAGCTGATTCTTCCGTTCTCCGTCTTTCAGGCCATCCGTACGATTATTTTTCCGACCACGTTTGACGTTCTGCTGCTTGCCATATTTATTCTCATTTATCTCGGGTTTCAGTATGAATGGTTTTAGTGGCCGGTCCTGCTTTTCATGACGCGGGGGCGGCCCCTTGTGACAACTGCATGACGACATACTCGGTATTTTTCATTCGCCAGTACTTTTCCTGCAGTTTCGCGACTGCTCTCGCTTCATGGCGTTTTCCTTCATTTGCAAAGTATTCCTCCACGGTTTGGATGATCGGCGCGGGATAAGCGAGATAGCTGAAAAATAAGCTCTTTTCATCTTCTTTCAGCGGAAAATAGCTAAAATAGGTCTTTACCCAGTCCACGCAGTCGTCAAACCGGCTCGGATAGGAATCGAGTGTCCGCGACAAGAAGGGAAGCAAGTCATAAAAAGGCGCAGCGTTTTTCGCCAGTTCGAAATTGGTGAAGTAGCCGAGCCCGCGTTCATCGTACAAAAAATGCTCCGTTGAAATTTTTCCGTGGATGGTCACCGTTCTCGCTTTCTCCATCTCTTTCGATTGTTCATACCAGTTTTCCAGCTGCCGGATCGAGAATTTGAGCGCCTGGTTCGTTTCATTGTAAAAGGTGCAGTACAACAGGGCAAACGGGGACATATAGACCTGCTCTTCACACCGTTCAAGGAACTCTTCCAAAAAATCTTGCTGCCCGTACCAGCGGGAAAGGGTTTCTTCATAGTATTCCCGCCGTTTTTCTATTGAGACCTCCGTATCTTTGACGGACAAGCTGTGCAGGCGTGCGAGTTCCCTGAACATTTTTTGATGTTTCTCGCCGCGTGCTTCTTTTTCTTCATTTGGCAGCCAGGGCATTAAATAGTATAATGCCCCGTTATACAGCACCCCGTAACGGCCGTCCAACGCGGGATAGACCGGGACAATACGGTTGTATCCCCGCTGGTACAGAGACTGGACATGCCGGATAAATCCCATCCCGTTTTGCGGTGCAATTTTTTTTAAAGCAAAGATGCCCTGGCCGGTATAAATTTTATACACTTTTCCGTACCGCCCGACATATTCAGCGTTCAGGCCGTAATGCTTTACAATCCGATTGATGTCCTGCTGCGAAAGGTCAGTCACCCGTTTCACCTTCTTAGAGCGCTTCTCCTGAAAAATAGGCGCTTGCTCATTTTCATTCCCCCGCTGCGCCGCATTCGCCGCGGTTTGAACATAGGCGCAGTCTAGGTTAAGAAAAGCTCGTTTTACACGCTTCCTTACGCAGGCGCTTAGCCCCTGAATTTCAGATGCATCCTTCACCTAGACGCCCGTAGCTGTGAATGCTCCGGTTCAGTGATTTTTTTCGGCGCGCGCGTTGGCGGGAACGTACAGCACTTGCCCCTCATATACATCCTGGTTCACTTCCAAATGGTTCATCCTTAAAATCTGCTGGACATTGATATTGTATTTTTCAGCAAGCTGGTCGAGCGTCTCCCCGCTTTGGACGATGCAAACCTTTAACTTGGCAGGCTTTTCTTCATCTCTCCGGGCAAAAAAGTCGGCAAGCGAAATAGATTCGTATTTTTGCTTCTTTTTCTTCTTGGCAGCCGAATCCTTTTCTTCCGGCACTTCCTCTATTTTCTCCCCGCTTTCCGGCGACTCTTCCACAATCGTTTCGCTGCTCGCCACAGAAGAAGATTCATCTTTTTCAGGCCATTCTTGCTTGAGATAAGCAGAAGATTCA
>NZ_JARTJQ010000093.1:0-7599 GCF_036225245.1 Weizmannia sp. CD-2023 | reverse complement strand
GAGCGGCTTATGATTTTCAATACGTGAAAGGTTATCGTCCCGTTATCAACGATCCGGAAGTCACGGCAAAGCTGCGTGAAGTACTGGTTGAGGCATTTGGCGAAGATGCCATTCAAGACGGCGTTCCAACCATGGGTGGGGAAGATTTTTCCGGATTCCAGCAAAAGGCGCCCGGCACATTCTTTTTTATCGGGGCCGGAAATGCGGGCAAAGGCATCGTTTATCCCCACCATCACGCCCGCTTTACTGTGGATGAGGATGTATTGCCTTACGGGGTGAAAGCGTTCGTCGCCGCCAGCCTGACGTTAACTGCCTGAAAAGGATCAGCCGCTTCCTTCAGGTTGGCCTTTTACACTAAAAAAAGTGAGGTTTTCAAATGAAATTTGTCCTTGCATCACTCCCATTTCTTGCTTTAGTCATTGGCATGTTTTTTGCCAACCGTACCGATCCGATGATTCTCGGAATGCCTTTTATCATGTTCTGGACCGTGTTGTGGGTTGTTTTATCGACGGTTGTGATGTTCATTATCTATAAAACCGATCCGAAAAACCAAAGGGGGGATGCCGAATGAACAGCGCACTCCTTGTTATCCTCGTATTTTTGCTAGTGTCACTCTATCTTGGCATCCGGGCCCGTCGGGGCAAGCAAATGAACCTTGAACAGTGGGCAACCGGCGGCAGAAGTTTTGGAACACTGTTTGTATTCTTGCTAAGTGCCGGTGAAATTTACACGACTTTCACTTTTCTCGGCGGCAGCGGATGGGCTTACGGCAAAGGAGGGCCAACGCTTTATATACTCTGGTACGGCTCATTGGCCTATGTTCTTTCCTATTGGCTGCTTCCGGCCATTTGGCGTTATGCAAAAGAACATAAGCTGTTGTCCCAATCCGATTTTTTCGCGAAAAAATACAATAGCCCCGCACTCGGTGTCCTTGTTTCGATTATCGGCATCATTGCCATGATCCCGTACCTTGTTTTGCAGTTAAAAGGGCTCGGCAGTATCGTCAGCATTGCTTCTTACGGCTCAATTTCTTCCGGCGTTGCCATTTGGATCGGCGTGATTGCGGTAACCATTTATACGACGATTTCAGGCGTACACGGAACAGCCTGGACATCCGTCATGAAAGATGCATTGGTTTTGGCCGTCGTCGTTTTTCTCGGCATTTATCTCCCCGTTCATTATTTTGGCGGCTTTTCAGATATGTTTCATGCCATTGACCAGGCAAAACCCGGCTTTCTTGCGCTCCCGCACCAAGGGATGAGTGTATATTGGTTCATTTCGACCGTTTTGCTGACGGCACTTGGTTTTTACACGTGGCCGCATTCTTTTGCCGCCTCCTTTACAGCGAAAAATGAAAAAACGTTCCGCCGCAATGCGGTGATTTTTCCGCTGTATCAGTTGATCCTGTTGTTCGTATTCTTTGCCGGTTTTGCGGCGATTCTGGCTGTGAAGCAGGCACTTGAAGGAGCAGCAACCGATAATGCGCTGCTCGTTCTTTCTATTGAAAGCTTTCCGCACTGGTTTGTCGGCGTCCTCGGCGCTGCCGGTCTGTTATGTGCGCTGGTACCGGGGTCGCTGCTGTTGATGAGCGCATCCACGATGATTTCGAAAAACTTGTTTAAAGTATTTAAGCCGGACGCCAATGAAACACAAGTGGCCAATGTTGCCAAATACTTGGTTCCGGTCGTATCTTTAATTGCCCTCTACTTCACATTTAACGGTGGGCAAACCATTGTTGCCCTGCTGTTGATGGGGTACAGCATGGTTACGCAATTTTTCCCGGCGATCGTATTTAGCTTTATGAAAAATAACCCGATTTCAAAAGCAGGAGCATTTGCCGGAATTGTTGCGGGCGAACTTGTCGTTTCCTATGTGACGATCACGAATCAGACGGTTGCGACGCTGTTGCCGTTTATGCCGCAAGCAGTCAAAGACTTAAATACCGGGATCATCGCCATGGTTTTGAACCTGATTGTAACCTTTGCCGTGAGTGCTTTTACAAGAGACAGACAAAAAAGCGTTGAAATGGCTGCGTAAACTATTTTCCAAAAAGGAGCCGTGCATGCACGGCTCCTTTTTTAACAAGCTTTCCAGGGATCCAAAAAAATTTTAAAAAAGGTATTGCTTTTTTCAACCGGGCATTATATAATAAATTTGTCGCTGATGAGGCGAACAAAAACAAAACAATGCGGATGTGGCGGAATCGGCAGACGCGCTAGATTCAGGTTCTAGTGGTGGAAACACCGTATGGGTTCAAGTCCCTTCATCCGCATCACAAAAAGCAAGGGTTTCAGTTTATGGCTGGGATCCTTGCTTTTTTATTTTGATATTAAATTTCCTGCTGCATTGTTCCGGAGACCAAGAAATATAAAAAAATACATCGAATTGTTTTCTGCCGGCCATCCATGATTTAAACTGGCGATCCAATTTTTATTTTCTTCCGTTTGCTTAAGCTTAAACACATCATTCCCGTTTTATTGATTTTGCTAAAAGCCGGTTCCCTTTTTGATAAGGGAACCGGCTTTGTGTCAGGCCATTCTCCGGCAAGCTTCCGCACAGCGCAAGCATGCTTCGGCGCATTTTTGACAATGGTCATGGCTGTATTTCCTGCATTCCTCCCCACATGCTTCGCAAATTTCCGCACACAAATTGCAAATTTGCATCACAAACGGGCTGTTGCTTTGCATCGCTTGCAATGCCAAAGCACAAATATTTGCGCATTCTCTGTCCATGCGGATACAGCCAGCCATCATTTTCACATTGTCTTCCTTTAAACAGGCACTGTAACACTGATTACAGGCTTCCATACACTCCTGGCAGGCTTTGATGCATTCTTCATAGGACGTGCCCATTTTTATCCACCTCCAAATTGTCTTCCCCTATTTTTTGCCCGTTCTGTTGAACATCCAAACTGCAACATTTCTGCACATTTTCTTATTTATGTATGATTATTTTCGCTTAATTAAAGACCGATAAAGCAGATTTCTTTTAAAATATATAGGATTCTACTCCAAATCGAAAACGATCAATCTGTATCATCCAATTTCACAGTCGTTTTCCTGTCCCGAAAAAGAAGCCCGAGAACCGGCATAAGCCGAGCTCGGGCTTTTTAAAAAAGCGTCCAATTTAATAAAGTCCTGCTTTTTTAAAATACTTATCTTTTTCGCGATTATACCGTTTCGTATCCTGGTTGAATTGGCGAATCGTTTCTTCCATTTTCCCATTGTATTCATTTATTTTTTTAATTTGTTCGTCTAACTCATCCGGGCTGAACTTCTCCAGATTTTCATAAAAGGTGCCTTGTAACGCCAATTGTTTTTTATAATCATCAAAAAAAGTGTTCATATATTTTTTACGTTCATCCATGATGGTGAGCAGCTTCCGTGCTTGTTTCTGCTGCCCGCTATCTTTAATTTGCTCCACGTTCTCTTTTATAGATGCCGATTGTTCATATGCCTTTTGAAAATTCTTTTTGGATTCCCGCAGCTCTTTCTGCTGCTTTTCGGTATAGTTGTCCGCCTTTTTTAATTTCTGCTTCACTTCCGGGCGGTTTTCGTCATTCAGTTCAAGCTGGTTTAGATCAGCATAAACGGATGCCACTTTTTCTTTGTATTCGTCCAGCTTCTCCTGGTTCGCAACAAAATCTTTTTCATACGAGGCGGATTTCTTTAATTTTTCGTATATGCTGTCCGCTTGTTTTTTGTCTGAATGGCAGCCGGCAAGAAGCAAAAGAAGCCCCGGCAACATCATTCCCAATACAATAAATCTTTTCACCCTCATCTTCTCCCCGTTTCAACTGGATGGTGGATTGGGTGACAGCGGCCTTCACACGGAAACGTTACCGGGGGCGTTTCATTGGTCAACACTTTTGTTTTATAGCCCTGCTTTTTGATAAACTTTAGCAACTTCGGCAAATATTTAACGGTTTCCGGTTTGTCATGCAAAAGGATGACCGGCGTTTCCCCCGCTTGTTTTTTTTGCCGGATTTGCTGAATCGTATACTGGACATAGCGTCCATTTTTTAATTCCCAGTCACTGCTGTCCACGTTCCAATCCCAAATGTGGAAACCACTTTTATCCAGTAAATCGCGCATTTCATCTGTTAAATACGGAATACTTCCATACGGGAGGCGTACCATATAAGATTTTACACCCGCCACGTTTTCCAATATTCTTTGATCCTCAGCCATTTCGTTTAATGGCGCGGACGTACTGCTGTAAATTGTTCTTGCTTTATGTGTGATCCCGTGCAGTGCAAGCCCGTTTCCATCTTTTAGCATGCGTTTTACGACTGCCGGATGCTCTTTCATCCTCGGCCCGAGCATGAAAAAGGTAGCTTTCATCTGATAAGTTTCCAACAGATCCAATAACTGGTTGGCCGCACTCGACGGGCCGTCATCAAATGTTAAGTAAATGGCATTTTCTTTCAGATCTTTCTCGTTTTGCTTCGCAACTTCTTTTTGTCTCTCCGCTTCTTTTTTCTGCCGCTGTTGCCCGATCATCGATTTGTATAAAGGAGAACCCGCAAACGCTGTCATCGGCGCAGGCGAAAAAGATAAAGTGCGCAGTGAGACAGCATGTGCATCTTTTCCTTTGTCTTTCGCTGACATCTTTTCCCCTTTGCCAACGAGTCCGGCCAAAACAACAACAATCAACGTAAATAAGAGCGCCAACACAACTTTTCCCTTGAAATTTAATTTCCTGCCGCGCATATCTCTCTCCCCTGCTCAAAGGCTCACCGTATTTTTCATTCGCTGCCATCTTCCGACATCATCCGCAAAAACTACCAAACATATATGATTCAGTATACATGAATATCCACAATTTTACCATACTCTACAAAATCTTAATTGTTTGATCATTTTATTCTACATCTTGCTGCATACAAATTTCGACAGATTCAAACACGCATGGTCATATCACTGCTCTTGCTTATCGCCTGCTGCGGCCGTTTTTTTGTTTTTATTCCCTTAGAATTTTTGAAAAAACGTTCCACTCTAAGCACCTTCCCTTATTCCTGAACCCTCCCGCCTTTCCCCCTGCCTGTTTGTAAAAGGCAGCGCAACCCGCTCATGGCGAATGATAAAGCTGAAGGTGATGAAATGAAGGCCATTTTAAAAGCATGATTTTTATGGCCTTTCAGTTTCAGGATTGCCCGGCGTTAGCTGCATTATTTTCAATGGACCGCTTCATCCAACATAAAGAAATGCCGATGAAAGAAGCAATGCTAGCTTCGATGGAAAATACGGGAGTCGACATCATGCCGGCGGCGGTGATTCCCGGTGATATTCCTTTTTCCTGGAAATAACATACCTCTAAGTTTTTTCCAAGCCGCCAAACCTTCTTATTTTCCAGTTGAAAAAGGAATGGCTGCCGTCTCGAAACCAGACCAGAAAAAATTTCTTTAAAAAAAATAAAAAAAGGCTTTGACAAACGAAATTTATTGTCGTAGAATAATATTTGTCAGCAAGAGCTAAGGAGTTGGCAAGCAAAAATAAAATAACCGGGAAGTAGCTCAGCTTGGTAGAGCACTACGTTCGGGACGTAGGGGTCGCAGGTTCAAATCCTGTCTTCCCGACTCTAAAAACCTTTATGTATCGCGGATGCATCAAGGTTTTTTTCGTTTTCAGCCGGGTGATTTTTGGTGTGAGTTGCCGTTGTTAGCGCATTCCCGTCACCAGTTCGTTAACAAGCCAGGATTAAAAAAAGAGAGCCATTATGATTAGAATTTCAATGGTGATGAAAAAACCATTTTTTCACCCATTATAGTACATCATTCCTTCATGCTCTATGCGTGTTAACTGCTCTTGCTGCTTGTCCGGATGGAATGTCCCCTGTCTCTGTCCTTCCATACATCCCTAAACGTATATTTCTTTTTCATTAAGATGTTTGTCCATTCCTATCCAGCTATTCCTTCATTTAATGTAGAGAGTTCATGATGAGGAGGTGTGTAAATTGCATTGCAGACCAATGGTTGCTGCACCAAGATATGTAGTTCGTAATCGTGTTGTCCCGCGTTTCCAGCCAATCATCCATCCACTTGTGGAAGTGAACCGTACAAATGTCGTTACAGTTCCGAGGCATATTATGAAGCCGATCAGGAAAAATGAAGTGGTTTATCACAATTGTCCTTTTCCACGCCGGCATTTTTGGTAGTGCCAGAAACAATAACCACTTCGCCTTTTCTTCATCCCTTTCACGTTTGTCCTTTACGCCTTTCTTTGAAACAGCATATTTTAAAATGCAAGATATCTTAAGGAAAGGAGGTGAAAGTCAATGACAGATGGCGGTTACAGCATGGGCTCATCTTTTGCCCTGATTGTCGTTCTCTTCATCCTGCTTATTATTGTAGGAGCGTTTTATATGGGTGGCTCCGGATATTAAGCAGAATCAACAAACGAGAGAGAAAAAGTTCCGTCTCCACCCAATAACCTCCATTCTGAAGCGTATCATTACGCTTCTTTTTTTATTCACTTTGTCATTGAACAGAGAGGTCCATGTCATGATAAAAGCAACCACAAAAGGATGAAAAGCAGTTGGCGCAATTTTTCGGAGCAGAGTCGATTGGAGCAAGGATGGAATGGTCTGCGTATTTTGAGTGAATACAAGTTCCGTCTATAGAAAAAAGGGGAAGCCTTAGATTGGTTTAAAAACTTCCGATTAACACACCCTATGTTTTGGAGGTGATAAAAATGGAAGAAGAAAAAAGTTACAAATCCAATACTTACTCGTACAATAATCAGCTCGAAGGAAATGTTCAGTCGCAAAATACCGGCAGCGAAGAGGAAGAAGGGCTGGCTGATACAATCCAAAATGTAATTAACAAAGTTACCGGACTCGGGGAAACCGAGTAAAGCGAGAAGGCTGCCGCAAAAAACCGTTGAGACGATTCTCAACGGTTTTTTGAACGCTTCTTGCAAAAAAATCGGCCCGGTCCGCAAAGTTCCTTTACTCAGAACGGCCCAACATTAAGATTGGCGCGATTTTGGCACGCTTCTTTTACACAGGAATATGTTAAGACAGACGCGCATTTCAGCGTCCTTTTTTTAGTTAGAGCGGCCCTTCTTTACTTAGAATGCCCCTACGTTAAGATAGACACACTTTTGGGCGGCCTTCCTTTACATAGAGCGGCCCTATGTTAAGATAGACGCAGATTTTGCCGGCCTTCCTTTACGTAGAACGCCTCTATGTTAAGATAGGCACGCTTTTGGCCGGTCTTCCTTTACATAGAACGCCCCTACGTTAAGATAGGCACACTTTTGGGCGGCCTTCCTTTACTTAGAGCACCTCTATGTTAAGATAGACTCGCTTTCGGCCGGTCTTCCTTTACTTAGAACGCCCCTATGTTAAGTTAGACGCAAAATTTGAAGGCCTTCCTTTACATAGAGCGCCTCTACGTTAAGTTAGACACATTTTTTGCCGGGCTTCCTTTACTTAGAGCGCCTCTATGTTAAGATAGGCACGTTCTTTGCCGGGCTTCCTTTACTTAGAGCGCCTCTACGTTAAGTTAGACTCGCTTTTTGCCGGTCTTCCTTTACATAGAACGCCCCTACGTTAAGATAGGCACATCTTCTGACCGTCGTGCTTTTCTTAGAGTCT
>NZ_JARTJQ010000092.1:0-11281 GCF_036225245.1 Weizmannia sp. CD-2023 | reverse complement strand
CCGTCCGCCGCTAACTTTTTAGAAGCAAGCTTTTAAAAAGTCCGCACGACTTGCATGTATTAGGCACGCCGCCAGCGTTCGTCCTGAGCCAGGATCAAACTCTCAGTAAAGATGTTTGATAAAAGCTCAAAAAGAATTTGACGTTTCGTTTTGTCCAGTTTTCAAGGAACAATCTGTGTCGCATCTTTATGACTGCGACTTTTCTATTATATCAAATGCCGGATAGCTTGTCAACGTTATGTTGCTTGCTCGCTATCGGACGAGTATTAATATATCATGTTGTGAGCATTTGTGCAATAGTTTTTTTGAAATTCGTTGGCAAATTTGAAACCTGGCGCTTCCATTTTCTTTCTGCATAAAACACGACAAACATCTCAGAGGTGGCTTTATTGCGAAAGCCTGACGGACGACTCATTACCCTTCCTATGACAGCGCGTATAGCATCTTAGGCTAATTGACTATTATCACCAACTACAGGTGCATATCGTATCATTGCATCAACTAAATCTCTGTGTTTCCGGAGTTGCATTTGCAATCATATTACGGTCATTTGCCTTATTTCTCTCGAAACAATTTGGGAGCAGGTTTAACTCGTATAGACAGGATTAACATATTCAGCCTTAATCCAACTCATTTTGCTTTGTATTCACTGAATTGAGACAGACGATAAAATGACCATGTATGCAAACCTTTCTCGTTTTTACGGCTTTTTCTTGCGTTGAAATCTTGTCCATTGAGAATCCATATTTTAACGTTTTGATGTCGTTTTCCATGCAAGCCCTCTGGTATAGAAGTTCCCAGTCCACAGTCCATCCTTGTCACAATTGCTGTCCGCAGCCATGCCACTATTGCAAGAGGTTTTGACATTTATTTTGGCGGGGGATACTTTAAAAACCCTTCCGATATAATGTCTATTTTTACTGAATGTTTCTTCCTACTTCAGATTTTTTTATAAAATATGCGATGTTTTTACTTATTTCAAAGTAAACCGCACCACCTCTCGGAAATATAGGTTTATGGTACGGCAAAAAGTGGTATATAAGTTGAGATATCTATAGATAAAAACTATGGATCCATCTAGGAGAGTGATTGTTCATGAAACCTATTGCCACACCGTTTCCACCTGTTTCGATGGGAGACATCCATGTATATGATGATATTATCCAGTATTTTAATTTCAAACAAGTAAAACAAGCGTTGCCGCACCGGCCGAAGTCGATTACCTTTGTCACAACCGGGATTATTCCTTATGACGGCGGACAGACGACGATGCTGCATTTAGGTACGGAACTCAGCAAACTTGGTTTCCAGGTTTACTATTTAAGTTATTTTTCCCAACCGCGGAAAGCGATGGAGATAAACGCTGAGTTTAATTACGCCGGGTATCAAGGTACCTGTCTTGATGTGAGCGCATTGAAGACCCATCAGTCAGATATTTGGATAGGGACACTCTGGGAATCGGTTTATGTTTTTAAAGACAAACCCGGATACAAGATGTATTTTGTTCAGGATTATGAACCTTATTTTTACCCATTTGGCGATCGGTATTATCTTGCGAAGAAGACCTATGAATTAGGATTACATATGGTTTCGCTCGGACCTTGGTGTGCCGAGATGATTGAAAAAGAATGCCGGGTGCAAAGTCCGCTTGATGTGATCCGTTTTCCGGTTGACATGGAACAATATCCCTTCCACCCGAGAAACTTCCTGGATTATAAGAAAAAAAAGGAATTCAGAATTGCAGTCTATACAAAATGGGATAGCCCACGAAGAGCACCGATCAGTATTCAGATTGTTCTCAATAACTTTCTTAAGCTTTGCCAAAAACACGGATATCAGCTGGATATTGTTTATTTCGGCACCGATCAATCCGCACAATTTATTAACGGGAAGAATCTTGGCCAGCTGACGAAAAAAGAATTGCACGAGCTGTATCTGAAATCGGATTTTGGCATTGCACCATCGATGACCAATTTTTCTCTTGTGCCCTATGAAATGATGAGCAGCGGTTTGCCGGTTATCGATTTCTATGAAGGTACGGGCCGAAGCTTCATGCCAGAGAATTGTGCTTTATTTTGTCATCTTGATGAGCAAAGTCTTTTCCAAACCTTCCAAAATGCGATCAGCCATCCAGGGCATATCGCGGAAACGGTTAAGAACGCACAGGCGCATTTGAACACCGTTACTTGGAAGGAAACGATCAAAGATTTTATCAATGTAATAAACGCTATTCAATCCAAAAACAGGATTGTTTCTTGACAAAAGTTTTATATCTTTTTCCAGGGGCTCTTTTTTTATGGGGAAAACTTCTATTGAGGAGGATGAATCCTTCTTACGATGATCCCACCTCCTTTCCCCCGCAATCCCCCTGATCCTCAAAGGATACTTGACAATAAGATCTGTCTCATTTTATCCTTTCTTGACACTGTAGGATGGAGAAAAGCCCGCTAAAATTTGTACACTTCTTCAAATGAAACACATATTTGATTTTCGAGGCAGAAGTGATGTCATTCATCTTAAAGGTACCCTCCTCTCTGGTTTAGTTTGTCAAACCAAATACCAGAGGTTCGGGGGTACCCATTTATTTTAAGCTTCTGCTTTACTTGGGGAATTCAGGTTTACAACTCTCTGACAACGTTCCATCACAAAGGGATCATGAGACACGATTACAATGGTTTTTCCATTGTGATTTAACTGAGATAAAATATCCAAAACTGTATTTCTATTGGTTTGATCCAAAGATCCAGTTGGCTCATCTGCAAGGATAAAATCACAATCCTTCATTATTAATCTTGCTAAGGCAAGTCGTTGCTGCTCCCCACCAGACAAATGATATACCTTTTTATTTAACGATACATCTAATTGTAATTTCTCCAACAATTGTGTTTTGCTATTTTTATCCCACCGTTTTTTATCCACGCATGCGAGGTCAAGGTTGTAATTAACTGATTTATCATCAATTAATGCGAAGTTCTGAAATAAGAAACCTATTTTATGCCGTAGCAATTTTTGAGCGGTGTGCGAATTGGGTTTAACATTTTGTTTTCCAAATACATTTATCGTCCCAGAATCAGGGCGTTCTAGCAGACCCATCATATTCAATAATGTCGATTTACCCGTTCCGCTATTCCCGGCTATACAAAGGAAATCGCCTTGGTTTATAAGAATATTAAAATTTTCAAAAACTATTTTATCCCCAAAGCTTTTATAGATATTTTGCATTTCACAAATCACCATATTAGACACCTTCTTTCAGGACCTGTACTGTATTTTTTCTTTCAAAATAGATAATGATTAAAATAACTAACCCTAGCTCAATTAATACTTTTACAATAAATATATTGAAAAAATTTGAATCGATTAAAAAGATTCCACCTATGAATTCAAGTATATCGGTAAGGAGTAGAAGTAATAGTACCTTTTTATACTTTTCAACAAATGTATGGCCAAATGCCTTTTTTAAAAAGAACTCAAACTTATTCCGTTCAAATTGTAAATAGATGTTTTGAAGCAAAAGTATTGTTAATATTAAAAACATGAATAATAAAATGTAACCTATTATCTTGGCTTCCGAATGTAAATCATTAATTTCACTTAGGATTACCTCGTTTGATTTGACAAGATACGGAAGATTATCATCCAATTTAAACTCCTGTAACTTTGGAAGCAATTGCTTATAGGTTCGCTCCGAATCACTGTTTATTAATTTGATAAACAATGTTTGATTACCGCTAGAGGTGTAATGGATATCTGGTACTAAAGCATTTCCTTCAGTCATAACTTGGATAATTGGATCAACAATATTATTATTATTATTTGGCATAACATCGGGATTCATTGAAAATATTTTTTGACCGGATTTCATGTATATAAAATCAATTTTTGTACTTTTGGCTTTATCTGCTTGATGATAAAAATCCCTATGTAATTTATACATTTCCTCTCTAAATGATGTAAAATAATCAAGGTTAAAATCTTCTTTTTTCTTGTATTGTTCTGGCACAAGAATAACGGTATGCTCATTTTCTTCATTAATCACAATCTTGTTTCCTTCTGTATCAAGAATCGGATACTTGTTTAAATAATTGGGATTCACCTCGATATACTTGATAATATTATGACGTGCGTTTAATTTTAAGCTATCTTCCGTATATAAATCGGAATCGATATATATAGCATGAAACTTCTGATTAAGATACGAATACAATTTATATGCCGGAATATCAAGTGGATATTTACCTTCCCTGATAACATCGGAATCATTTCCAGTCTTTACTGGATAAAATACTCCATAGTTATGAAATTCCGACCAGTGATGAAGACTGTTTTGTTTTTGATTAATTTGGGTTAAGTTCGTAAGTAAGTTGACAGCCATTATTAAAATTGTAATCGAAACGACTACCTTAAATATACCATTTAAAATTGCAATTATACCAATTGGTTTTTTCCCTTTAATAGAGCTAGCTATTCGAATGTTTTTGGCATAAAGAAAACATAAACTGGTCAATACAACAATCAGTATGACATATATAATAAAATTTGTTATATAGACCTTTTTGACAAACGCAAAGTTATTATCTTTAATCAAAAACATCCATGGAATAATTATAAGACTGCTAGCTAAAAAAACCTTCGTAAAAAATTGAATAAAAATCTTTAAGGAGATGGATTTAATCGTATAACCATTAAGTCTCATCACCGATATTTCTTTTGTTCGGGATATTAAATAAAATAAAAAGGTAAGGATCATGATTGCTACAAAAAAGATAGCTATCATCTTCGTATCCATCGCATTGTTGATTTCTGTCTTTGTTGATCTCGTTATATTTGTATACATTTCCGGTCTGAAATAATTTTTACCTATTGCTTTATTCACATAACTCACGTAATCATGAATAAATTTATTGTATTGTTCTTCTGATGCTGCCTCTAATTTGTAAAGACCCGAGTATTTATAATTGGCTGTTATGTTATCCAATACATGGATGGAATAGCTGTTTTTCCCTCCAAAATTCTTTATAACACCTACTTGGTCTTTGGATGCGGTTTTATCAGTAGAAATAAACCTATCAGGGTTCATCATATCTTTTATTGTTAAACCACGACCGTTTACAATCTTCATTTTATCAAATAAGCGTGTATCTGTTGACAAAAATAAATAAGCCTTGGTGTATGTTTTTTCTTTTTTATCGTCGTAATAAGATACGGTGCGAATAATATTCACTTTGTTCTTTTTTGCGGCTTTTTTTAATAATGTTAGTCGCTGCGGATTCGCATTCACAACATCTTCTGGTATCTCGAAGTTATAAGTATAGTCCCCCGATGGATCAACTAATTTTTGATAGCTTTCTGCCTGATAAGAATAATAATTTGATAGAGCTAGTGTTATAAACATGATAAAACTAAATATCGTTAAGAAGCGTTTCAAATTATATCCTCCTCTCAACTCTAGTTCAATCGGAGCGATAGTTAAAGTTAAAGCGTTCTACACTCTCATT
This sequence comes from Weizmannia sp. CD-2023, assembly GCF_036225245.1. Classification (NCBI taxonomy): domain Bacteria; kingdom Bacillati; phylum Bacillota; class Bacilli; order Caryophanales; family Bacillaceae; genus Heyndrickxia; species Weizmannia sp. CD-2023. The sequence continues at coordinate 5,783 of NZ_JARTJQ010000092.1, read as the reverse complement.
TAATGCCATTTTTTGTCTTCAAGGAGTTCTTTCAGCTAAATACCCGTGTGCCTTACTGTTATCTACCGTTCAATAATAAAATATTTCCCAGCTGGGTTTCTTTTCGAAGCAGCTCTCGAGACCGTTTCGTTACTTCACCCCGCGTTTTTATTTGACATCTTTTTATTAAGATAGCATCATGACCACCCATATATTACCAACGTTTATTCATCGTCACGGATTCAGGCTTACCAATAATGGCCTTTTTCTTTTCCTGTGCGGTAAATCCATACACCCCAAGCAATGACCATCAAAAAATTGTAAGCCTTAAGCCAAGGGGGGACGGGGTCAAGGATCATAATAATAATGAAACCTGTCATGCTCAAAATCAAAAGAATTACTAAAAAAACTTGATTTTTCTTGCTCATTTTCAATCATCCCTTTTCCATGAAAGTTGAAATTCCAATGATGCTTGGTATCTGCCACGCGGATTTTTTTCTTTATGACTGCTCCCTTCCCCCTTACATTCGCCAGCCAGGGTTGCACAGGTCATCCCCAAAACAGCCGTTCGTTGCTGCAAGTGTATCGGTTGTAGGCCGAGTACCCGGCACGGTATAATATTTTTATATACGAAACTTTCTTGTGGTTTATTTTTTTCCTTTATCATGGGGTGCATATTAAAGCGATTCAACGCTCACCAGTGCAGCGGAGATTTAAGCGTTCCGAGGCTAACGAGCCGGTTCGCTTTTTTCGTTCAGCCTGACAGCGCGGCGGTGTTCGGCATGATCCCGGGCCAAAAAATAGGCAATGCTTAGCAAAATGATGATCCCGCCAACTGCCTGGAACCAGGAAATTTTTTCTCCGAAAAGCAAATAGGCCAAAATAGCTGCGCCTACCGGTTCAAATAAGATCGCGACAGAAACAACCGATGCACTGATCCATTTGACAACCCAGCTAAAAACAGAGTGCCCGGCAAGCGTTGGCAAGACGGCCAGGAGGAGAAAACAGATCCAGTTGCGGGCGGAATACGGGTAAAAAGCTTCTCCGGCAAAAAGCACATAGAAAAACAGTACAACCGTTGACGCGAGGTAGACGACAAATGTATATGGAACCACATCCGCCCTTTTCCGCACGTACTGGCCGATCATCATATAAGCTGTAACAAAAAGGCAGGAAATGAGCGCCAGAACATCGCCGTAGAGTGCTTTTCCGCTGATAAAAAAATCGCCCCAGCTGATCAGGATGCTCCCGAAAATGGAAAATGCAGCACAAACAATCGCCTTAAGAGAGAGCGGTTCCCGAAAAATAAAATAGCTGCCGGCAAATGCAAAAACCGGTTGCAATGTTACAAGGACAGTCGAGCTGGCAACCGATGTCAAGTTCAGCGATTCAAACCATAAAATAAAATGGAAAGCGAGCAATGCCCCGGAACTGATGGAAAAGAGCAAATCTTTTTTCAGCATGCGCATTTTCGCTTTCTTTCTGGCTGCCAGAAAGATTGGCAGCATGATGATGGTGGTAAAGAATAACCGGTAAAAAGCAATCACACCGGCATCCGCCGTGCTGTATTTTACCAAAATGGCGGAGGATGTGACAGCAAGTACGCCCGCGATTAAAGCAATATAAGGATTCAAATTGCGAATTCTCCTTTTTTTGATTATTTACTTTTATTTTATAGCGCAGAAGCAGCATTGAACAGTATTTTTTACAAGGGGGGAAGCCGGATGGTTTTTGGGGATTTGGAAATTTTATATAAACTGGGAATTACAGCCGTGCTGGGGCTGATTATCGGGCTGGAAAGAGAATTAAAACGGAAACCGCTTGGACTGAAAACCAGCCTTGTCATCTCAATTATCAGTTGCCTCCTTACCATTGTTTCCATCCAGTCTGCCTATCTTTTCAACCATGCCCATAGTGTGCAGATTACAATGGACCCGCTCCGGCTTGCCGCACAAATCGTTTCCGGGATCGGTTTTCTCGGGGCAGGGGTGATTTTAAAAAAAGACAATGACACCATTACAGGCCTGACCACCGCCGCCATGATTTGGGGCGCAAGCGGCATCGGGATTGCTGTCGGGGCCGGTTTTTATATGGAGGCGATTGCCGGCGTCGTGCTCATTATCATCAGCGTGGAAATCATCCCTTATTTAATGGGCAAAGCAGCGCAAACAAAGTTGCGCAATAAAGACCTGATTATAAAAGTGATCGTCCGCAACAGGGATGCCATACCATGCGTCCTCGATGCGATTGAGAAGCAGCAAATTACAATTGAAAATATCCGGATCAAAGATTTGAAAGATCAAACCCATTTAGTCGATTTAAAGGCGCGGGCGAGCTACAAACATACAACGGTGGATGTATACCGCCATATTTCCGGCATGGATGAAGTTGCGGCTGCAGAAGTAGAGAGCTGAATTGAGCTTTTTACTGGGCAAAAACCGCTTGCTTTTCCCGGCCAGGCCCAAGGGTTCCGGATATTCAGCAGCAGCCGGATTTTCTCCATCTTTGCTCGCACCCGCCGGCAAGTAAGGACGTCGTTACGAAGCGCTTATTTTAAACCAGGAAAAGGATGATCGCAAAATAAACGACCATTGCTGCCAGGCCGAGTGGGAATGCAAAGCGCGCATATTCCATGCTTGAGATTTTTAATTTTCCCGCGGCAATGATATTCGGAATATTCCCCGGCACGAGCATTCCGCCGCTAATCAGCAGGCCCATCAAAATATCTTGAATCGCCTTATCACCCATCGCCGGGCTGATTTCGGCCGCGGCAAGGGTGGCGTTATCCAAAACAGCAGAAACCATATTGATCCAATACAGGACAAGCGGGCTGAGATCCAGCAAATAGGCTTCAATAAACGGTTCAAATCCTGCCCCGAGCAAAGTGAGCGCCATGACAAACAAGTAAATCTTGGAACTTCGGATGACAATTTCCTTGTATGATTCTGAAGCCGATTCAGTTTTTAGCCCTTCATCTTCCTTCGCGACTATGCCCGGTTCTTTTCCTGCCGCGGTTTCCATGGCGCTTGCATACTGCCCCGGTTTGACGATCAAAGCAGCCAGTACGCCGAAAAGAATGACAGCTGGAATCACTGAAGTACCGGTAAGTCTCAGCAAGTAAAAAAAGTCCGCATCCAGTTTGCTCACGACAATGGTGGAAAGCGGCTCCCCGATCGGCGTGAGCACAGCTCCAAGGCCAATGGCGAAACAGGCGAGGACAACCAAACGGACTTCCGTCTTCCGGTCAAGCCGCAAAAAACGAATGACCGCGACAAGAACGATGGCGGCAACAATGGCGGTGATGACGCTCGACAGCAAACCGAGTATGATGACAAAGAGCGCAATAAACAAACGAAACGGCATCGCATGGCTGATCCAACTGATTCCTTTTTCGATCGGTTTCTCAAACCAGCGGAACAAAAGCCCCATCGCAAGCACAGCAATCGTAATGTTGAGCGGGTGCAGTAGCGCTTCCTGCACAAGATGCCAGGAAAATGACCGGCTGACAATACAAGCTGCCACGCCCATTACAAACAAAAAAACTTCCAGATTCCTTTCCACTATTTTTGTAAACGGCAGGCACAGCACCAATAACAAAATAACCGACAATCCCATTACCATCAAACCACTCCCTTTCTTTTCTCTGGAAAGCAAAAAAGCCTGCCACCGCGGGACATACGTATCCCTTGGTGACAGGCTCCTCCTTTAAAAAATGCTCTATTCCATTGTCAAAACCATCTGCGTTTCACAGTAATGCTCTATCTATCATAACATCTACCCCGCATTGGCGCAATGGTGTACATCCTCATTTGCAAAAATTTGATCTTCTTTTGCCTTTTAACGAATTGATTTTATGAATAATTCATCCCCACTCATTAGGGTTTGCGGAACGAATTCGATTTGTGAGCAAGCTTCGCCAATATATCTACGAAAAAAGCTTGATGTTGTTGAGCAGCTTTCGGGCGCAAGGTTTTTCCTGCAATTTTTATAAAACTCTTGACGGCCAGAGCTGTCAGAGCCCTTGCTTTGCTTATTCAGCAAGCCCTGTTTATGGCACGATCTTCTTTTCCTGTGCAAGTCCATGGCGTTTTAATACTTTATTCACAATCAGGTATACAGGAATGGAAATCATAATTGAAAGAACAGACATTGCGACCCATGCACGGCCTATTCCATAAAGGTTTGAGATCAGACCATTTAGTGATAAAGCAATAACAGTAGTTCCGGCTTCCAACGTGTTAAAAAAAGACAATAAAGTGGACCTGTTTTCGTTTGTAATATTCTGGTTTAAAAAGGTGTACCGGATGATTTCTTCGCTCGCTGTGATCATCACATGCAGAAAGAATACACTGATGGCAATGAGATAGTTATGAATGACCACACTCAATATGATCGCCAACGTATTACATAAGGTGCTCCCGATCAGAATATAAATTTTATTATCCGATAGAGCGGATATTTTTCTTGATAAGTAGGCGCCCAATATACTAAAAAGGTTCACTCCGATTAATATATACCCTGTATTTAAAGACTGGCGGCCTTCCTGAAAAAATAATTGCCATTGATTGAAAGGCCCTGTAACGATGAGAGATAACGGCAAAAATGATAAGCAGATCAGAAAAAAACCCTTGTCCTTTCTTAAAAAGAAAAATCCATCTTTCATTGTTTCCGCTAACATATGAAAACTGTTTTTTATTGCTTTTGCGCCTGCTTGTTTTTGTTTTCTCGGCACAGGCTCTTTCATAAAAAATACGGCTACCATCATGGGACATAAAAGTAAAATAGCCCCCGCTAAAACAGGATAGCTTAAATCAATATTTCCTAAAACTTGTGCACCAACATACCCTGCTAATAAGCTGAAAGTAGTACCGAATACTTGATTATTAGAAAATACCTTTTCAAACGGATAATCCTTTTCTTCCTCATGAATGCTATCTATCATCCAAGAATCCACAGTCCCCGATCTTAAAGATTCGCCAAGTGAAGTAAAAACCGCGCTAAGGATCAGAAAAATCATATTTCCCCAATCAAAAAATAACAGGAACAGGCCAATACTCCTGATCACGCAACTGCTCATCAGCGTTTTTTTCCTTCCGAAAGTATCCGCAATCACACCAGACGGGATTTCCGTAATAAAACCGACAATCCAAAAAATGGATAAAAACAGATTAATATCAGCATAACTATAATGGATAGACTTCATATATAAATATAATGTCCCGCCGAACACCATAATCCCCATGTTATACAAAATATTAATCGCATAATAGGTGTTTTTAATTCTTTGAATCCTATTCAAGTTTCATTCCCCACTCCCAAGACATGCAGTATCATATGAAAAACTGCCGAGGCCTGCTATGATTGCTTACCTGTATGGAGGACTTGCTGAAGGAATCCAATTCTGAGTTTGTACACAATTTGTCAGCAAGGATTTGTCTCAAAAAATATAGAAGGATCCATCTTTGAAAAGGCGATTTTTTCTTCTCAAGTGCAAGCTTTTCCCTGGATTTTTTATAAAATCCTTGCATCTAATTTTTTGCCGAACATGTTAGCATCCTTGCCAAATCCAGTAATTTTGCTTATTCAGCAAGCCCTATGTATCCCCCCAGCAAAGAGGCCACGGTTAAAACAGACGTTGTGAATGAGACTACTTTTTAAAGTGCCCCTCAAACATACCTGATTTTGTTATCAGCAAATTTCAAATCATCTTTGAAAACAAACTGATCTGATATATTATAGCATATGGTGTACGGATTTGATGTCTCCATTCAAAAAAATGAAACAAAAAAACCGTTATTTTGATC
>NZ_JARTJQ010000091.1:0-937 GCF_036225245.1 Weizmannia sp. CD-2023 | reverse complement strand
AATTCTCAAAGTTAGAAACGCGTTCTCCGTTTACAGTTTTTTCTCCCATCCGGTTTTCAGGGAACACATCCCAAAAATTATACAGGTCCGGTGATGATGGCGGAAAGGTCACACCCGTTCCCATCCCGAACACGGAAGTTAAGCTTTCCAGCGCCGATGGTAGTTGGGGGTTTCCCCCTGCGAGAGTAGGACGTTGCCGGGCCATAATACGGAGGATTAGCTCAGCTGGGAGAGCGTCTGCCTTACAAGCAGAGGGTCGGCGGTTCGATCCCGTCATCCTCCACCATAAATATGAGCCATTAGCTCAGTTGGTAGAGCATCTGACTTTTAATCAGAGGGTCGCAGGTTCGAATCCTGCATGGCTCATCATATTTAGCAGGAAATAAGAATTTCAGCCTGTTCAAAGACGGCCTGAAATTCTTTGACCTGAATTTTTGCGGAAGTAGTTCAGTGGTAGAACATCACCTTGCCAAGGTGGGGGTCGCGGGTTCGAATCCCGTCTTCCGCTCCATTTTTTTCTCTTGCCGGGGTGGCGGAATTGGCAGACGCACAGGACTTAAAATCCTGCGGTAGGTGACTACCGTACCGGTTCGACTCCGGTCCTCGGCACCATTCGATATATGCGCCCATAGCTCAATTGGATAGAGCGTTTGACTACGGATCAAAAGGTTAGGGGTTCGACTCCTCTTGGGCGCGCTATATACGGGAAGTAGCTCAGCTTGGTAGAGCACATGGTTTGGGACCATGGGGTCGCAGGTTCGAATCCTGTCTTCCCGACCATTCAAATTCGGGGCCTTAGCTCAGCTGGGAGAGCGCCTGCTTTGCACGCAGGAGGTCAGCGGTTCGATCCCGCTAGGCTCCACCAAAAAAAGTATTGACTTCTAAATAAATAAGTGTTATACTTTAAAAGTTGCTGTTTGTGATTGTTCCTTGAAAA
>NZ_JARTJQ010000090.1:0-10522 GCF_036225245.1 Weizmannia sp. CD-2023 | reverse complement strand
TTTATGCTAGTCATCCATTCCGATTTAAAATTTGCGATGGACCTGGGTTGCAAATAGGGTTTGCTGATTAAGCAAAATTCGTAGATTTAGCAAGAATGCTGACAGCTTTGGCATTTATAAAAAATGCAGGGAAAAGGTTGCACTTGAAACGCTCAGTAGGTGAAGGAAGGCCGTCTATTTTTCCCACTTCCTTAACGTAGACGCGCTCTATGTTAAGAAAGACCTTCATTTTTCCGTGCTTCCTTAACGTAGACGAGCTCTATGTTAAGGAAGACCTTCATTTTTGCGCGCTTTCTTAACTTAGACGCGCTCTACGTGAAGGAAGGCCTTCGTTTTTCCAAGCTTCCTTAACGTAGACACCCTCTATGTTAAGGAAGGCCTTCGTTTTTCCAAGCTTCCTTAACGTAGATGGGCTCTATGTTAAGAAAGGCCTTCGTTTTTCCGTGCTTCCTTAACGTAGACACGCTCTATGTTAAGGAAGACCTTCATTTTTGCGCGCTTCCTTAACGTAAATTTACACAATAACCTGGACTTGACTCGTAGACGCACTCTATATAAAGGAAGATCGTCAATTTCCACCGCTTCCTTCACATAGACAGCGCTTTGATTTTTGCACTAAAAAAGAAGAGGCCTTTAAGCCTCTTCTTTTTTCTTGGGATTAGCCCCGTAGTACTGCGCCTGCTTTTTCTTTTACGGCGGCAAGTACTTTCTCATGCTGGGCGACGACTTCTTCATCTGTTAATGTGCGTTCCGGATCGAAATAAGTAAGCGAGAAGGCAATTGATTTTTTGTCGGGTTCCATATGCTCGCCTTCGTATAAATCAAAAATCGAAACGGATTTCAAAAGGGTTCCGCCGGCCTCCTGAATGATTGCCTGCAGCCGGGCTGCTTCCACATCGCGGTCGACAACAAGCGCAATATCGCGGGTGATAGCCGGGAAGCGCGGGATCGGCCGGTATTGAACCGGTTCGGCCGGGTAATGGTATACCGGCTCCAGTTTCAGTTCGAACACGTATGTTTCTTTGATATCGAGTTCTTTTTGTACGTTTGGATGCACCTGGCCGACAAAACCGATCGCTTCCCCGTCAAGTAAAATTTCCGCTGTCCTTCCCGGATGCAGCCCTTCAAATGTTGCCGCGTGGTAGGAAATAGCGCCGGAAACTCCGAGTTTTTCAAACAGGCCTTCCAAAATCCCTTTTGCCACAAAGAAATCTACTGCTTTCTTTTCTCCTTGCCACAAGTTGGAAACCCAAAGCCCGGTGATGGCGCCGGCGAGGTGTTCCTGTTCTTCCGGCTGCGCTCCGTCTGCCTTTTTCAAAAAGACATTGCCAACTTCATACAGGGCAACCGACTCGTTTTTACGTGCGACATTATACGCGACGGATTCCAAAAGATGCGGCAAAAGGCTTAAGCGCAGCACACTGCGTTCTTCGCTCATGGGCATGGCAACGCGGACTGGTTCGCGTTTTTCAAGCGCGTACTGGTGTGCTTTTTCTTCGCTTGTTAAAGAATACGTGGTTGCCTGGTACAGCCCCGTTCCTTCAAGAAAACGTTTCGTGGCGCGGCGTTTTTGCTGAATGACGTTCAAGCCGCCCCGCGTTCCCCTGCCCGCCGGCAATGTTTTTGGCAGCAGGTCATAACCGTACAGGCGCGCCACTTCTTCAATCAGATCTTCCTCAATCGTAATATCGCCGCGGCGGGTTGGCACAATCACTGTAAAACGGCCGTCTTCCCATGATGTTTCAAACTGGAGACGTTTAAAAATACGGAGCACTTCTTCCGCTGAAATTTGCGTTCCGAGCACACGGTTGATTTTTTCCAGCGTAATGGTGACAACAGCCGGCTCAATATGCAAATGATTTTCGGCAACCATTCCGGCAAGCACTTCTCCACCCGCATATTTGGCAATCAGCATTGCGGCCCGTTCTGCTGCGGGCACAACGCGGTTCGGATCAATCCCTCTTTCATAACGGCTGCTTGCCTCGCTGCGCAGGCCGTGGTCTTTTGAAGCCGTCCGAATTGTTCCGGCGTCAAAATAGGCGGATTCCAAAAGTACGTTTGTCGTCGTTTCGGATACTTCCGAATTGGCGCCGCCCATGACACCGGCCATTGCGACAGGTTCAGTGCCGTTCGTAATGACAAGATGGACATCTTTTAACGTGCGCTCCTGGTCATCGAGCGTGACCATTTTTTCCCCTTCACGCGCCATGCGGACGACAATTTCTTTGGAACCGAGCTTGTCATAGTCAAACGCATGGAGTGGCTGGCCGTATTCGAGCAAAATATAGTTCGTAATGTCGACCACATTGTTGTGCGGGCGGATTCCTTCTGCCATGAGCCGCGCCTGCATCCAGAGCGGGGACGGGCCGATTTTCACGTTGCGGATGACTTTTAATGTGTAAAGCGGCGCTGCTTCTTTTGCCTCGACACGGACCGAAATGGCATCAGCAGCTTTATCGGATGCTTCCTGCACTTTTGTTTCCGGCAATTTCACGTCTTTTCCAAGGATCGCTGCTACTTCGTAGGCAACGCCAAGCATGCTCATGCAGTCCGCCCGGTTCGGAGTAAGCCCCAGTTCAATAATCGTATCATCCAATCCTAAAAGTGGCAGCACATCCTTCCCCACTTCCACATCATCCGGGAACACATAAATGCCGTTTGCATACTCTTTTTGGACGAGCTTGCTTTCAACACCGAGTTCCTGCAGTGAGCAGATCATCCCGTTCGACTCCTCGCCGCGCAGTTTCGAGCGTTTGATTTTTACATGCCCCGGCAGCCAGGCGCCCGGTTTGGCAACGGCAACTTTCTGCCCTTTATCGACGTTTGGCGCGCCGCAAATAATTTGGACAGGCTCACCTTCCCCGATATCAACCAGGCATTTGTTTAATTTATCGGCGTTCGGATGCTTTTCTTTTTCCAAAACATGCCCGACAACGACATTTTTAATGTCTTCCCCCTTAAATGCCACGCTTTCGACTTCAATCCCGGTCCGCGTAATTTTTTCAGCCAGTTCTTCCGGCGAAATGCCGTCCAAATCTACATATTCCTGCAGCCATTTATATGAAACAAACATGTTTGACCCTCCTTATTCTTGTACGGAAAACTGCCGTAAAAAACGAATGTCATTTGTGTAAAAGTGGCGGATGTCATCAACGCCGTATTTCAGCATCGCAATCCGCTCCGGCCCCATGCCAAATGCAAAACCGGTATATTTTTCCGGATCAAAGCCGGACATCCGTAATACGCGCGGGTGGACCATGCCGGCGCCCAAAATTTCAATCCAGCCCGTGCCTTTGCAAACATGGCAACCGTGCCCACCGCACATTTTACATGAAATATCCATTTCAACACTCGGTTCGGTGAACGGGAAAAAGCTCGGGCGCAGCCGGATTTCACGGTCTTCACCGAATAATTTTTTCGCAAACACTTCCAACGTCCCTTTTAAATCGGCCATCGTAATGTTTTCGTCAACAACGAGCCCTTCAATCTGCATAAACTGGTGGGAATGGGTCGCATCATCATTGTCGCGGCGGTATACTTTCCCTGGGCAGATGATTTTGACTGGCCCTTTGCCGTGATGTTTTTCCATTGTCCGCGCTTGGTTTGGTGAAGTATGGGTCCTGAGCAAAATGTCATCGGTTATGTAAAAGGTATCCTGCATATCGCGTGCCGGATGCCCTTTCGGCAGGTTCAGCGCTTCAAAATTGTAGTAATCGGTTTCCACTTCCGGCCCCTCGGCAATCGTATAGCCCATCCCGATAAACAAGTCTTCAATTTCCTCAATGACTTTTGTAAGCGGATGGTGGCTGCCTGCTTTTACCGGGCGGCCCGGCAGCGTGACATCAATTTTTTCAGATGCCAATTGTCGCTCGACGGCTTCCGCTTCCAATGCCGCCTGCTTTTTTTCGATACCTGTTTGAATGGCGGCACGCACTTCATTGGCGAGCGCGCCCATTTTCGGCCGTTCTTCTGCTGACAGCTTTCCCATGCCGCGCAAAACTTCCGTAATCGGGCCTTTTTTGCCGAGATAGGCGACACGGATCTCGTTCAGCGTTTTTAAATCAGCAGCCGCACCAATTTTGGCAAGCGCTTCGGTTTGCAGTGCTTTCAACGTTTCTTCCATTTTCTTGTACCTCCTTTAAGTTTTGGGCGTTAAAAAAGCCCCGTCCTGGAAAAGGGACGAGGCAATGGTTCGCGGTACCACCCTAATTAACATAATTAAATTATGTTCGCTTCATTTCAATAACGGCTTTTAACCGTCCCGCCTTTACATTGCAGGCAATGGTCCAAGCGGCAACTCAAGGGGTGAACTTCGCTTCATTTCCCCATAAAAATGCTTCCAGTCTACGGCATTTTCTCCCTGCATGGCGAAGATCAAGCTACTTTTCCCTGTCATGGTTTTTATCATTTTTCAATTATGTTTTATTATAGCGGGAAATGCCCGCAATTTCAAACGGAAAGTGACCTCTCTCTAGATGTTTATCTTAGAGGATAAAGTGCCTTCCCATTTTAGTCACAGGCGCGGCCGTTTTCACGCTGAATATTTCCCGTTTTTCGCAATAAATGAACGTGCTGAGGGTCACCTTTTTATCCTGGTCAAGCAGTGCACCCGCTCTCACAAAAACGCCCTCCCCCGTTCCTTATTGGCACCCATACTGAAAAATTGTCCCAGCTGTTTTTCATCTTTCTGCCGCTGCTTCACCTCATGCATTTTATAGGTCTGCTTTTTTGCCTCAAACATGGATACATTCACTTTTTCCGCCGAAATTACGACCGCATCGCAAAGTCATACATTAAAATGCCGGCCGCCACTGCAACATTTAGCGACTCGCTTTTGCCGAAAATCGGGATGGACAGATTTTGTTCCGTTAGCGCAAGTAAGCTAGGGTGTACGCCGCTTCCTTCATTGCCAACAAGGATCGCAAAGGCATCACCTGGATTTACTTCGCGAAACGTTACGCCGTTTTCAAGCGCTGTTCCGTAAACCGGCACTGCCGCTTCGTTCAGTTTTTCAATCCACATGTTTAAATCGCCTTTTAAAAGCCCGACGTGGAGATGGCTTCCTTGTGCCGCACGCAACACTTTCGGGCTGTACGGATCCGCCGTGCCCTTGCCGAAAATAACGGCATCAAACCCGGCTGCGTCCGCCGTCCGGATCATCGTTCCTGTATTGCCGGGATCCTGCACGGCATCAATTAAAAGATAACGCCTGCCGATGATTTTGGACGGCTGTTTTTTCATCCGGCACACAGCAAAAATGCCTTGCGTCGTTTCTGTATCAGCAAGCGTTTTGCTGATTTCATGCGTGACAGTGGTTACCGGCACCCCTTCCGTATTCCAGCGGTTTGGCAGGTCCACACCTTCTTCAACAATAATTTCTGTCACTACTTCTTCTTTCAGCGCTTCTTCGACGAGATGGAACCCTTCCAGCAAATAAGTAAATGTTTTTTCGCGTTCTTTTTTCGCGGCGAGTTTTTTCCAATGCTTTACTTGCGGATTTTGCAAGGATTGTATGTATTTCAACGTGTTTGCTCCCTTTTCGTTAAGTTTTCCTTGGAATAGTATACATAAAAATTGTGGCCATGTGAAATGCTAGCAGTGAAAGCGATCAAAGGAGCTGAACCGAAATGGATTTGGACTTGCGAAAAGCAGTCATTCACAATGTAAAAGAGGACACGCAGGATCAGTTAAAAGATACGATTGTCGATGCCATTCAAAGGGGCGAAGAAAAAATGCTCCCGGGGCTCGGCGTCCTCTTTGAAGTCATTTGGAACCATGCGGATACACAGGAACAAAAAATGATGCTGGAAACGCTCGAGCAGGGGCTGAGCCAGGCGTAACAAGGGAGCGGAAAGAGCCGCTCCTTCTATATGTGCACCGGCTCTTCCAATCCGTTTACAGTTGCAATGAATGACGGCAAATTTCTTTTATGCCACCCGTAACCAATCAGCACTTTGTTTAATCGGAAAACAGCCGTACCATCCGAAGTCCCAACATACAATCTGTGGTAAGTCAGCTTCGAAACAGTTTTCATGCTTGTGATCTTTTCTCCCGGAATAAATGCCGATTCGTCCGGTAACATATTGCCCGTAATATTATTGATTGGAATGACGGTCAGCCCTTGTTCACTATAGCTGAACACATTATACTTTGTCCCCAGTGCTCCCGCCGGCCCTCTCAGCAAATAATCCGAAAACGATGGCAAAATGATCCCGCAAACCGTACACTTCTCCGCTGTTTTATCATATCTGCCAGCCTCTGTTAAAAAAGCAACAAAATCCTTTTCTTTCAACATGAAAAATTTCTCCCTTTTTTACTCCTCATCCTTAAATACTTTAATTTTGATCTCCACCCACTGCATTTCTTCATTTCCGCGCAAAATGTGAAAAATCGGCGAAGAAATTTTGTAATCATGTTCCATCACATGCCGGAACAGTTCGTCATATGCCTTTTCCACTTCCGTCTGAAACTGTCCCTTCACCCATGTCTTAAGCATTCCATCAATATAAAAATAACTTTGCATCGTAAGTGCCGGATTTTTCGGCCTATTTGATTGTTCAACCGGCATATAAAGGTCAATCAGCATTCTCTCATCAAAAGGAATATTATATAAAGCATAAAACAGCGGCCCTTTGACCTCCAGTTGTGCTTCGACCAGTTTTTGATTAAAATCTTCAAGCGCCAATTCAAATTCGCTGACATGGATATCGTATGTGGACGAGACAACATTCCGGTATTCCAGCGTTTCGTATTCAATGACCATCAGCGGCGACTTCCTTTACTTTTGCGTATATATCCATCATGACATCATCGAATACATCGAGGCAAACATGGTAAAACGGCTTTGCAATTTCCAGACCGTTGCGAGCGGCATAACCTTCAAGCAGCATATACGCATCTTCTATTTCTTCCACTTCCGGGCAGCGAACATAAATGGCGGGCGTAATTTCTAGATAATCCAGCTGTTTGTAAAACGCGTTTTCCGGTACTTCCACCTGCCCGTTTAAGCCGATGTAATACGTATATTTTCCGAAAGACGGCTCATTTTCCATTTCTTCGATTGTAAAAATAACCGGGCTTGTGTAGTAAATTTCTTCATTAACGAGATTCGCACGCAGGCTCAACACCGGCACATACCATTCATCATGCGAGATCACTTCTTCCACGCAAATAACATTTTGAATGACGAGTGACGATTCATGGACAATCATGGCAAGGCTCCTTTTGTTTTCATCATTTCATGGATAAAAGTGGGAATGCGGAAAGTTCGCCAGGCAATCAGGACATACTGGCAAACACCCGCCAATATGCCTACACAAAGGAAAACGATGAGCAAAAACAGCAATAACAGTCCGCCTTCCCCCTGTAAATAGTGCCGTGTGAAAATGGAAGACAAAACGACAAAAAATCCGATAACAGAAGCGCTTATTTCCTTGTTGTACGTTTTTCCATCAAGATGATTGATTTCCTGCAACTGGATTCTTTTTCTAATCCAAAAATAAAGAAAGAAAAGATGAAAGAGCACACAAGCCGCTATACTGTACAACGCCGTCCAGAAGTAAGCATCATAAAGATGTATATCTTTTGCAAACATCATAAACGCAACAAAGGGGTCAAACGCAGCCTTGTACATAAAAATAACGACGGCAATACTTGAGAACCGCCAGCTGAAAGGACGGTTCGGCATAGAGAAAAGGATTGAAAATGCATGCAAGATAAACAATAGGATTTCAAGGCGAAATACCCACTGCCAAAAAGGAGACAAGTTTTCCCATCCGATATTTCCACCATTTACAACTTTGTATGCGACGCCTATCATCACCAAAGAATAAACAAAAAATGCACATAAAAATTTCCGCAGATCAGAAAATGTCAGCAAGCGGCTGCTCGCATCGGCATTTAAAATGAGCAAAAATTTTTCTTCCGTTAATTTTCCCACTGCATCTCACCCCGCTCTATTTATTGAAGCAAAGAAGAAAAACGGTTGTACAAAACAAACGATTTAGCCACAATTATTTGAATAATCTCGGTATCTTCTTTGCCAGACACTGAACTTCATCGCCCTCTTTATTTTCCAGATCTTTCGTATCATCAATAATGCTTTTTGGTGGTGTTCCAGGCTTTTTGTTTATCCCATATTTAACTGCTGTCCCAGCTGCAAGGCCAACAACGGTGCCTACCGGCGGGAGCAAAGCACTACCTAAATTATCGGTTTCTCTTATCTCCAAATTTTCCGGATATTTATTCCGAAACATATATACCGCAGCTTCGATATGCTCACACAAAAGTACCAGAAAACAAATATAAAGGAATGAAAATAATCCTGTTAAAAAAATCGCTTCAAAGTTCCCCAATCCTCTTTGAATCAAGAGACTGGCTAGGATGGCGAGAAAAAAGATGACTTTTGTCCAATGAGCTGCACGATCTAATTTGCTACTGGCGTCATCCTGGTCGTCATCTTCGAAAGTTTTTACAAGGGCATGGACATGAATGACAGCGCCCAGTATAAGGATAAAGATGACGGGATACTGATAAACATGCATGATGCCCCTATCTTTGTAGTAGACCAGTAGAGCCATAAATGGATCTAATGCTGCTTTATACAAAAACAGCACAGCCCCAAGCATCATAACTTTATGCATAAAATTATGATTTATAAAGCTTAATAGAATGAGTAATATCTGCAAAGCAAATAAAACAGCTTCCAAACAAAATGCAATCATCCACCATTTCGAAAGGCTGTTCCACCCAATTGTATCTTGATGGACCCCCCAATAAGAAAATCCAATTACAAATAGTGAATAAAGAAGCAATCCAATTAAAAGAAATGCCAAATTGTCTAAGGTTAACCGATCTTCCTGAATTTGATAGCGGATGTAATCATAGTTGAAATTTTTCTGATCTAATTTGCTCATATTGCACTTCCTGAAAATGATGAATCATTTTTCCTTTCTATAGGCCATGGCGAGCAGTCTTTCAAAAAACGTGCCGATGTCGCTTTTTACGTCTGGAAAGATTTTGATCCATCTTTTTAGCTTTATCCACTCCTCTATTTACTAGACCTTTCGTACGTTCAGAAAGATTTTTTGGAGGATCACCAAATTTCCAATTTACTAATGTTGAAGCAAGCATTCCTACACCTGCTCCCATGACACCTCCAATTGGCGGACATAAAGCCGTGCCAATTACGGTACCAATTGCGGTTGCTGTCGAGTTATAGGCTGTATCTACCGCTGTCCCAACTATAAATTTTTGAGTATCTCCGTGGGATTTTTCATAGTTTTCTTTTGCGGTAAGCCCCACACTCAAGGGACCCAATAATTTATTCCCGGCTTTGACCGCTTTTCCAATCCTGTTTAATTCTTTCGTACTGTCTTTCAAGGATTCTGAGGATTTTGCCAAACTTTAAATGCAAGGGTTTTGCCAGATCCCCGAAATGTATCGTCTCCTTTCAGTTGCTTCTATTTGCTAATGCTCTGGATGTTTATACCGAAACAAATATACCGCAGCTTCGATATGCTCACACAAAAGAACCAGAAAACAAATATAAAGGAATGAAAATAATCCTGTTAAAAAAATCGCTTCAAAGTTTCCCAATCCTCTTTGAATCAAGAGACTGACTAGGGTAGCAAGAAAAAAGATGCCTTTTGCCCAACGAGCCGCACGATCTATTTTTCTGTTAGCATCATCCTGGTCGTCATCTTCGAAAGTTTTTACAAGGGCATGGACATGAATGACAGCGCCAAGTATAAGGATAAAGATGACCGGATACTGATAAACCTCCGTAATACCCCTGTCCTTGTAGTAAGCGAACAAAGCCATAAATGGATCTAATGCTGCTTTATACAAAAACAGCACAGCCCCAAGCATCATAACTTTATGCATAAAAATATTATTTATAAAGCTTAATAGAATGAGTAATATCTGCAAGGCAAATAAAACAGCTTCCAAACAAAATGCAATCGTCCACCTATTCGAAAGGTTATTCCACACAATTGTATTTGGATCGGAAAACCAGTAAGAAAAACCAACTACAAATAAAGAATAAAGAAGCAACGCAATTAAAAGATATTTTAAATTGTCTAAGGTTAACCGATCTTCCTGGATTTGATAGCGGATGTAATCATAATGGATATTTTTTTCATCTGATTTTCTCATTTTACGCCCCCTGCAAAATCACTTAAACCACTTCGCAATGTTTTTTCCAATATGTTGAATTTTATCAACTCCTTTGTTTGTAAAATCTTTTGTCCGTTCAGACAAGCTTTTATGAGAACCTTTTCTTTTCAAATTCACAAGTGCTGTTATTCCAATTCCAACAGCCGCACCAGCTACACCTCCAATTGGCGGACATAAAGCCGTGCCAATTACGGTACCAATTGCGGTTGCTGTCGAGTTATAGGCTGTATCTACCGCTGTCCCAACTATAAATTTTTGAGTATCTCCGTGGGATTTTTCATAGTTTTCTTTTGCGGTAATCCCCACACTCAAGGGACCCAATAATTTATTCCCGGCTTTGACC
>NZ_JARTJQ010000089.1:0-1744 GCF_036225245.1 Weizmannia sp. CD-2023 | reverse complement strand
ATTTACTCTTCAGAGCTGATCTTTCACTGGATGAACTTGCAAATATTCAAATGAGAGTTTCGCCTCAAACAGATACAAATAACCGTTATATCAGAAGTGATGCCATTAAGCTGACAAGCCATACAACAGGTGTTGTCCAAAACGGAAGCTGGAATATCAGAGATGGTGCAGGTACAAAGAATCATGAAGTCGGTGAAACGCTTAAAGAAGGCACAAAGGTCACCATCCTATCCACCGTAAAAGGGGATGACGGCTATACATGGTATCAAATCAGTTATAACAAGGCATGGAAAAATGCCACGAAAAATGAAGTGAAATACTATTTAAATCCGAATAACTTTGTATCGGATCCAGTCCGCTCACTTCAATTTTTGAAATTAACTTCGACCGCCAATCTGAATGCAACAGAAGTGAACCAAAAAATTCTTGCGGGTAAAGGCATTTTAGCCGGGAAAGCATCTGCATTTTTAACTGCAGCAAAACAAAATGGGATCAATGAAATTTATCTGATTGCTCATGCCTTACTTGAAACAGAAAATGGCACTTCCCAGCTGGCAAATGGCGTCAAGTATAATGGCAAGACTGTTTATAATATGTATGGGACTGGGGCGAATGATGGCAATGCCGTCCAAAATGGAGCCAGGTATGCCTATCAACATGGTTGGACGACCCCGGAAGCGGCCATCATTGGCGGAGCTAAATTTATCAGCAGCAATTACCTTGGCGCCGGTCAAGATACCTTGTATAAAATGAGATGGAATCCAGATTTCGCTGCAACATATGGCTATGCCTCCCATCAATATGCAACAGACATTGGCTGGGCTTACAAACAAGTGGATGAAATCTATAACTTATACAACCTATTAGACAATTACAATATTACATTGGAAGTTCCAAGTTATAAATAATTGCCTGCAGCCATTAGGCTGGTCATGAAGGCTATTCAGGATCTTGTAAAGAGCATGGCAAATGACAAAAGCTTCTCCCTTTTTTGGGCAGAAGCTTTTTGTTATAGCTGCAGCCAGGTTCAGATGCATTTTTCGTTTACAAGTGCAGGACAAGCAAAAAATATGTCCGGTTTGCACCAGCCAGTTCGATACAGCATATACCCTTCCCCATATTGGCCGACCGGATCCTGGTCACCGGCAATGTTATAAACAGGGATCGATACCGGCACTTTTTCTGCCCTCTCCGTTCCGACAATCTTCTCCATCATCTGGACAAAATAGTAGAGTGAGTGTATATTTGGCGGAGTTGAAAAATTATTAAACGGATCGTTTGCGTGGTCTGCCACAATATCCGGGTCGCCGCTTATCCAGTCGTTTGGCGTTTTCGGTTGTTCAATCCGTTCTGTCATCCAGCCCATCAGTTCTTCCAAATAAGAAGAATCGGTTTCTTCCCCTTTGCCTTCATCGACCAGGTCTTTCAAAACAGGGAGCAGTTTGCCTGCATTCGGGAATTGGCCCGAAGTCCCGCACAGAATTAAGCCGGACAAACCATCCCCGTAGGCAGCAGCATAACCTCTGGCAATCATTGACCCCATACTATGCCCGAACATAAAATAAGGCAAATCAGGATATTGTTCCTGCACAATCTTACGAAGCGTATGCTCATCCTCCGCCATCGTCATATATCCTTTGTCTCCCCAGTCTCCCCAGTTACCTGAATCATACGCTGTCTTTCCATGCCTGACATGATCATCTGCGGAAACGACAAAACCAGCCTCAGTGAACTACCCTCCACT
>NZ_JARTJQ010000088.1:0-17133 GCF_036225245.1 Weizmannia sp. CD-2023 | reverse complement strand
CGTCACGGATTCAGGTTTAACAGAAATGGATTCTTTTTTCATTTTTTTAATGAATTACAATAAAGCCGAAAAGGCTTGGTAATCCATAAGTTATAATAAGTTTCTGAATTTCTGTGAATAATTCAGGTGATATATTATAAATGCAATAATTGTAAATAGCACTCCATATGAAAGGATATGAATTTCCGTTCACTTTGGATAAAATGATAGATATATAAGCAATTTGAATATTTTAAAAAAGTAAGCATCCAAATGAGTGGATGCTTTTCATTTTGCCAATAAAGATTTCGAGTAAATTGTATACCAGTAATCTAATCAGAAGATCCAAATGAAGGGTATCTACCCCTTTCCGGAGTATGTCGAAACGCGATAATTTCCGAAAAGTGACAGGCAACACCGTCAACTTTCGGCTATTTTTGGATGGCAAAAACATTCAACAGCTGAATCATAAAGATTGCCTCACAATGGTTTTTTTACGATCGAACATCTTCGTTCACACTACGATTTACGGTTCCTTTTATGCCATTCTGAGATTTCCTCAAGTCTTTGTTTGAATCTGGCCTCTGAACCTTGATTTGTCGGATGATAATACGCGTGCCCTGCTAACGAATCCGGCATCGTCTGCATCGTTGTTAATTTTTCTTCTGTATCATGCGCGTATTTATATCCTTTTCCGTAATTTAAATCTTTCATCAATTTGGTAGGGGCATTGCGTAAATGGAGGGGAACAGGTTCATTCATTGAGTTCAGTGCATCTTTCTTTGCGCTCATATAAGCTAAATATGCTGAATTAGATTTTGGTGCCAGTGAAAGGTAAATGACAGCTTGGGTTAAGTGTACATTACATTCAGGCATACCAATAAATTGACATGCTTGAAAAACAGATACCGCAATTTCTAAAGCCCGATTGTCGGCTAAACCGATATCTTCACTTGCAAATCTGACCAATCTTCGCGCAATAAACAGCGGATCTTCTCCGGCTTCCAACATCCGTGATAACCAATAGACCGCCGCATTCACGTCGCTATTTCGCATCGACTTATGCAAGGCAGAAATAATATTATAATGCTCCTCACCATTTTTGTCGTACAATAATGATTTTCTGTTGATCATTTGGGAAAGGTCTTCTTTCCTGATGATGATGGTATCCTCCTGCTTATGCCCATTTAAAACAGCCATTTCCAGCGTGTTCAACGCAGTACGGGCGTCCCCATCGGAAAATTCTGCAATGGCCAATAAAGTTTGATCTTCAATTTCAATCTTTTGAAGGCCATACCCATGGGGATTTACAATGGCCTGTTTTAATAATTCCACGATTTCACTACTCGTTAATTTATGTAGGACAAAAACCTTAGTCCTCGATAACAAGGCCGAATTGACTTCAAATGACGGATTTTCAGTGGTTGCGCCGATAAGGATAATGCTACCATTCTCCACATACGGTAAAAAGGCATCTTGCTGTGCCTTATTGAATCGGTGGATCTCATCGAGAAACAAAATTGTCTTTTCGCCTAATTGCCGGCGTTCTTCAGCTTCTTTCATAACGTTTCGAATATCTTTAATCCCACTGGTAACAGCACTAAAATTAATAAATTCCGATTGCGTTTGATTTGCAATAATTTTCGCCAATGTTGTCTTGCCTACGCCGGGGGGACCCCAGAAGATCATGGAAGAAAGACGGTCATGTTCAATCATTTCTCTAAGCACTTTTCCTTTACCTATCAGGTGCTTTTGTCCAACGAATTCGTCTAAATTTTTAGGACGTACTCGCGTGGCCAAGGGACGGTTTTGGTCATTGTCGTTCTCAAATAAAGAAGTTTGCCTCAAGGTTACTCCCTCCTTGTAAAAACTTTTCCCATTACGCTTCTTTTTGTCTGCTTATGATCCCGACCAAAATATCTAACTCAATGGTTATTTTAGAATAACCCTGATTCGCAAATGTATCGATTTGTTCCCTGTTCGAGTTCAAGGTCAAAAGCGCCAATTTGATTCATGCTGTTTTGATTAATGTCTTGCTTGGTATAGTGTTGGCAGATAATATCACCAAATGAAAAAGGCGATACCGTTTCATTATTGTTATAGACCTGAATGATGAAAGTAAAACAGAAGCTTAAAATGAAAAGGTGGGCCCCGAACAGCAAAAAAGCCAACCAGAAAGGAGGGCACCTTTAAGGTGAATGATATCACCTCTATCTCAAAAATCAAATATGCGTTGAAACTACAAATTTTAGCAGGCTGCCTCTTTCTGCAGTTTTGGGAAAGGATGAGACCTTCCGGGACTTTGGCTGCTTGGAAAACGACCATGTCATATGAATCTCATTTGAAGTTATCCACAATTTTAAAACTATGAAAGCCGGTTCATTCATTTTTTCAAAAAAATGCGGCAATTATGCTTAATGCAGTCCGAAAAATGATTCTATTGACATACATAATAATATATTTATATAATGATAAAGGCTGTGGAAATACTTGGCAGGATTTCCATGCTTTCCGGCAAAATTCCAATAAAAATTGAAAAAGGCAAATTCATCGAAAGGTGGAGACGCAAAGCTAAAGGGACTAAAGTCAGATGACCATGTCAGCCAGTTACCGATTTTACATCAAAAGGACTAATCGGTAGGGGATTAGTCCTTTTTTCGTTGTGCGGATATCAAATGTGAAGAACTTCATTTAACAAGCAGGAGGAAGCAAGGATGGCACAGTTTCAAACAGATAACAAGCATAAAGCTTTTATCATTACATTAGGCGGATTTGCCGCAACAGAAAAGGCATCTACGTTTGTAGACGATTTAAAAAAAGAAGTTTCAAAAATTAATGTGAAAAATTATTCGTTAATTGTGGATTCATCCGATTTAAGGACATTTAAGCCCGAAATTTTGCCGGTGCTTGAAAAGAGCTATGCGTTGTATATGAGTTTAGGATTTAAAAAAATCCTGATGATTACACCGAAAAGGGTGACGCCGCGTTTACAGCTGAAGAGAATCGCGAAAAAAGTGAATTTTACGGGTGAATTTATCAATAGTTTACAAGCGGGATTGGAACTTTCACGTTAAAAACAGCTTGAAGGAGTTAAGTAAAAATGGATTCGAGTGTGACAATAAGAGAAGTCTCTGTCTATCATCCTGAAAAGGTGCGCCATAACGATTATTACCTGGCCCATTTTCGCCAGCAAGGAAAAGATATTACAAGACTTTTGCAAGCGCTTGGCAGAGAAAACAGATACATAGCAGATTATAAAACTGAAACCACTTTAACAATGGCGGTGGAAGCATCAAAGAAAGTGCTGGAAAAAAGCGGGTTGGCCGGCCGGGATCTCGATATGATTGTATTTGTATCAGGGACACCTGAATACTTTTGGCCACCGAATGCGGTTGCCATTCATCAATCTTTGGGCGGAAAAGAAGAAGCTGTTGTTTATGATATGAATGCGGCATGTGTCGGAATGGTGGTAGCAGTGGATCAAGTAAGCCGCAATATGCTCGCAAATCCGCATATCAAGCGTGCGCTTGTCGTGGGCTCCGAGCAAATGCACCGCTTTGCAAACGAGGGGGATGCGGTTACATATGCCAGTTTCGGAGACGGGGCCGCTGCAGTATTGCTGGAAAAAAGCCATCATGTTAAAACAGGGTTTATCGACTCAGCCTATCAAGTGAACACAGAATCAATTGATAAAATTACTTTTCCGGCTTGTGGCGTATCCCAACTGGTTGAGGGAAAAGCCGAACAAAAGAATAGAAAAATAAAATGGGAGAATGTAAACAATGACAATGCTTTTCTGTCTACTGCCGCGCTTGTTGAAAAATTGCTCAGCCGGAATCATTTAACCGCGAAGGATATTCAGGCTTTTTGCTTTTCCCAATTGTCACGGAAAAATATATACAAAATCCAGGAAATCTTCAAAGAAGACATAAGCAAGTTCCCAATTGTGGGCACGGAATATGGCTATACAGGAGCCGCTAGCCCGTTTATGGCTTTTGAACGAGCTGTAAGCACCGGCCGGATAACGAGGGGCAGCTATGCCATATTTTGGTCGGTTGGTGCGGGAACTTCTGCTTGTGCCATGTTGTATAAACATTAAATGTATTGAATCTGTTTCAAATGAAGGGAGCCGTACCATGGGAATTAAAAAATTGTCCAAAGCCATTACAATGGGCCAAATCAAAACCGTTATCCTGCCTTATATTCTCATTGGCATTTTGTTGGTTGGCAGCATGTTCATCATCCCCCAATACTTAACCATTTGGTTTGTGTCTGTTGCCGCAATCCTTTATCTTGGTGTAGGTTTATGGTCATCTTTCCGGTTAACCGGGAAGTTATTAAAAATGAAGCAATACGCTTCCAGCCTGGAGTCGGGAAACCTGGCTGAATCGCTGGAAATTTTAGGTGCAGATGAATTTGGCACGATCTCTAACTTCTTAAATAATGCAACAAGCAATATGCGAAATCTGGTTGGAGATTTAAAAAAAGGAATAGAGCGTGTAGATTCCAATTCAGATGAATTATCGGCAACCATGACGGAACTGTTTTATGTGATGGAAGATGTGAAAGAAACGATAAATGAGATGGAACATGGCGCAATGGAACTAAGTGCAAGTACGCAGCAAATTGGCGCATCTGCTGAACAAATTGAAAGTTCAACGAAGAAATTAGCAGAAAAAGCAAATGAAGGAAAAAACATCGCGCAGGAAATTAAGAAACGCGGGACAAAAGTAAGAGAGGAAGCAACTGAGTCTGCAGGCTCTTCCAATCAAATCTATACGGAAAAAGCGGAGAATATTTTGAAATCCATTCAACAAGCGGAAATTGTGGAGGAAATCAAAATGCTGGCTGATACGATTGGAGACATTGCGAATCAGACCAATCTCCTTGCCTTAAATGCATCGATCGAAGCGGCAAGGGCAGGGGAAGCAGGAAAAGGTTTTTCAGTAGTCGCTCAAGAAATCAGAAAGCTGGCTGAACAATCCACCCAATCGGTTGAAAATATCCGGGTTGTCACTAGCCAGGTCCAGCAAGCCTTTTCAAACCTTATTCATCATTCAAAAGAAATTCTGGACTATGTAGACACTAAAGTGAATCCCGATTATGAAAAAATGGTCCGTATAGGGGAACAGTATGAACACGATGCGGAATTTTTAGACCGTATGTCGCTTGAAATCGCCCAGGCTTCGAATGACATGGCAAACGCAATTGAGGAAGTCAACAAGGCGATACAACATGTATCTTCCACAAGCCAGCAATCCGCTGCGGGTACGGAGGAAATGTCATTTAATATTTCCGAAGTGTCACTGGCAATGAAAGAAACGGCAGAAATGGTAGACCACCAGCATCAATTAGCCCATAAAATAAATGAGTCTCTCCAGAAGTTTAGTTTATAAAAATATAAACTGAACAAAATATCTCGGCTCTGTTGCCTGCTATAAAAAATAACCCTCATGCAAATGGTGCACACGCTGGATGTAAAAACTTCAGTTCATATATAGCAAATTTCAGCTTATAAGAGAAGTCATGCTGCAGCACGAGGATAAACAGGAAAATTCCGGTTTGTCCCCGTGCTGTTTCTCGTTAAACGCCGCTCTTTATTTTTGCTATGCGACAAATTTTACTGCCGGAATCCCCGGTTCATTGAATCCCCGCACATTGCCAAGGGGCAGGACAGCCAAACATGATTCATGAATCCCCGCCATTCGGGGAAACTGTTTAATACAGTTCGCATGAATGGGGGAAACGTGATGCCTGAATTGCCGGAAATGGAGACCTATAAAACATGGCTGGCGTCATTGATTGGCGGCCGGACCATTACAAATGCCATGATTCAGCGGGAAAAATCGATAAATATACCTGCCGGCAAGTTTATGAAGGCAGTGACTAATCAGAAGATCCAATCGATTTCAAGGCGCGCAAAGTATTTAATTTTCCAGCTCGAAAACGGTTCGTGCCTGCTTCTGCATCTAATGCTCGGCGGGTGGATGTTTTTTGGCAAAGAGGAAGACAAACCGGACCGGACAATACAAATCCAACTTTCTTTTGGAGACCGGCACTTGTTTTTCATTGGTTTGCGTTTAGGATACCTGCACCTATTAACACCGGAAGCGGTTCAGGCGGCGTTTGAAAAAATCGGCCCCGAACCGCTTGATCCCCATTTTACATTAGCTGCTTTTCAACAACGGATGCAGCAAAGAAGAGGCATTCTTAAAACAGTATTAACTAATCAAGAAGTGCTGGCCGGGATTGGAAACCGGTATTCCGATGAAATGCTATGGCACGCGCAGTTGCGGCCGGATCAAAAAGCAGGTCATCTTGACAATCAGCAACTCGCCCGTTTGTATGAGTCGATCCGGTTTATCCTTCATAAAGGGATTGAGCAGGGAGGTTATATGGAACATCCGCTGCACGTGGGAGATGGCAAAACGGGACGCTATCAAATGTACGTTCACGGCAGAGAAAATGAGCCATGCCCGCGATGCAGCTCCCCTATTAGGAAAGAAGAAATTTCTTCACATAAGACTTATTTTTGTCCACGTTGTCAGTATTGAAAACGGATCTGCCCCTGCCGCACTTCATTTTCCCAGCTGCCTGTCAGACTTCCCCGGCCTGCAATTTTATAAATTTCCGCTTTCCTACTTGTATGATGAGCCCGTCTGTTACATGAACAGCATCGTGGATATCGTTTACTTTTTCTCCATTTATCCGGATGCCGCCGTTTTGAATCATTTTTCTGGCTTCACTTTTTGATGGCTGCAGCTTCAATTGCACGAGTAGATCAATAATGTTTATTGTTTTATCTCCGTTCCATAGCATGACCGGGATATGGGCAGGCAATGCTCCTTGTTGAAAAACATTTTTGAAGTTTTCTTCTGCCTGGATTGCCACAGCTTCTCCGTGGTACATGCGGACAATCGTCCTGGCCAGCAGCATTTTGGCATCGCGGGGATGCAGTAGGCCCACTTCAACGTCGTGTGCGATTTTTATTTTTTTTGCCAGTGCTAAATCTGTGACAAGGTTAAGAAATAGTATAGTTTGATCAAAAGTACCGAACCATGTTATAAGTGTAAAAGAGGCTGAAATATTTTTTGCTTATTTATTTTGTGTTGGCTTGGTATCCAGATAGGGGAGGTTATGATTTTTATCATGAAAGAAAATTTTTGGCGTGATTTACCACGGCCATTTTTTATACTGGCACCAATGGAAGATGTGACAGATGTTGTCTTTCGCCATGTTGTAAGTAAAGCGGGCAGGCCGGATGTGTTTTTTACAGAGTTTACAAACACGGAAAGTTATTGCCACCCCGAGGGGAACCAAAGTGTGCGCGGCCGCTTGGCGTTTACGGCGGATGAGCAGCCGATTGTGGCCCATATATGGGGGGACAAGCCCGAATATTTCCGGCAAATGAGTATGGGTATGGCAAAACTCGGGTTCAGCGGTGTTGATATCAATATGGGCTGCCCTGTGCCGAATGTGGCAACAAAAGGGAAGGGAAGCGGTCTGATCCGCCGTCCGGATGTTGCTGCTGAACTTATCCAAGCCGCAAAAGCAGGCGGATTACCTGTGAGTGTAAAGACGAGGCTTGGTTATACGTATGTGGAGGAATGGTGGGACTGGCTTACGCACATATTGAAACAGGACATCGTGAACCTTTCCATCCATTTGCGGACAAGAAAGGAAATGAGCAAAGTGGACGCCCATTGGGAACTCATTCCGGAGATCAAAAAACTGCGTGATGAGGTGGCACCGGATACCCTTTTGACCATTAATGGGGATGTCCCTGACCGTCAAACCGGCCTGAAGCTTGCACGCCAGTACGGTGTTGATGGGGTGATGATCGGGCGCGGCATTTTTAAAAATCCGTTTGCCTTTGAAAAAGAGCCGAAAGAGCACAGCAGCAAGGAGTTGCTTGATCTTTTAAGACTGCATCTGGATCTCTTTGACAAATATTCAACAGAACTGGAGCCGCGCCCGTTTCCACCGCTTCGCCGCTTTTTTAAGATCTATGTCAAAGGCTTCCGGGGAGCGAGCGAGTTGCGAAACCAACTAATGAGCACAGATTCAACAGATGAAGTGCGCACCTTGCTGGATCACTTTGAAACAAAACAGATGGAGGGGGAAACGGTATAGCATTCCCCCTGAATACCCCCGATACAAAAACAGCCCGGTTTTTATATCCTTTTCATCGCAATAGATGCGCGGCTGTGCCAAATTGCCAAAAGGCTGCTGCAAAAAGACAGGAAAACCCCGGAGACCACTACACCGGCTCTTTCCATCCGCCGCGTCTGCTACCGCGGCACTCACATCGGCATATGATGGTTCCCGCTTCATACGGCTCCCGCAAAAAAAGGATCCCAACCATCCCGGGTTTGCTGCCGTTTTGGCGGCGCACAGACCCGAAAATCCCGTGAAAGTTCCAGGTTTTGCAGTAAAAATTCCGTCCAATCCGCCCGGCTTTTTACGGCAGGGGAAATCGGCATTTTCAAGTATGGGGCGCAAGCAGTAAGGTACCCCCATTCTCCGCTGTTTTTGCGGTCATAATGCCTGGCTTTGCCATATTAAGGAGGCGTGCAGGTATTTTGAATAGCAATAGAGAGGCCGGCTTAAAATAACCGTAAGAACTGATTTTTAAAAAAAGAATTCAGGTGAAGAGCTTGGCAGAAAACACAAAAAAATGGTATGGATCCAGAAAGAGACTCGTGAGAAGATTGAGAAAAGATGATATTACCATTGTGGATACAGATTTGACAAAAAAAGCAGTGGTCGCAACGGCCCTCGGAAATGCGATGGAGTGGTTTGATTTCGGGATATATTCCTATTTGGCCGTCATCATCGGAAAGGTATTTTTCTCGGGGGTAACCGGCTCATTGCAACTGGTCTATTCGTTTGCTACTTTTGCTGTAGCGTTTCTCGTCCGTCCGATTGGCGGGATGTTTTTTGGCATGCTGGGCGATAAGTTCGGGCGGAAACGGATATTGGCCATTACTTTAGTGTTAATGTCACTGGCGACTTTAAGCATGGGTTTGATCCCGGGTTATGCAAAGATTGGAAATCTGGCCCCGTTTCTGCTGCTTGTCGCCAGACTGGTTCAGGGCTTTTCCACTGGCGGTGAATATTCAGGTGCCATGACGTACATCACGGAATCTTCCCCGGATAAAAAAAGAGGCTTTTTATCGAGCGGGCTCGAAGTGGGCACGTTGTCGGGATATATTTTGGGATCCGGCGTTGTCACGATCCTCAGTTTTTGGCTCGGCGAAGATAAAATGCTGGACTGGGGATGGCGCCTTCCATTCTTTATCGCTGCGCCGATGGGCTTGATTGGCCTTTACTTGAGGAATCATTTGGAGGAGACCCCGGTTTTTGAAGCGATGAAGGAAGGGAAGCACAAAGAAAATGAGAAAGGGTTATTCAGGAAAGTTTTCCTTTTCCATTGGCCGCAATTGCTAAAAGGGATCGTTCTCGTTTTATTTTTTAATGTTGTCGATTATATGTTGTTGTCGTATATGCCGTCTTATTTAAGTGTCGTTCTCGGTTACGGGCAGTCAAAGGGTCTTTTATTCATTCTCATTGTGATGTTTATCATGATTCCGATTGTGCTCATCATGGGCTATTACAGTGACCGGATCGGAAGCAAACGCATCATCATGGGAGGCCTGGTCGGGCTGATTTTTCTGTCCATCCCGGCGTTTAAGCTGATCGGAAGCGGAACGAATTTAACGGTCTTTTTTGGCTTGATGATTTTGGCCGTCTTACTGGCGACATTCGAATCCACGATGCCGTCGATGTTGCCTTCTCTATTCTTCACGGAAGTAAGATATGTTGCGCTGGCGATCGCTTTTAATATTTCGGTTTCTTTATTTGGGGGAACAACGCCGTTGGTAATGGCATGGCTCATAAAAACAACGAATAACCAGATGGTTCCCGCTTATTATATTATGGCAGCCTGTCTCATTGGTGTCTTGACGATGTTTTTCGTAAAAGATACGACCGGGAAAGCACTGCGGGGATCGGCACCGGCAGTAGAAGAAAAACACGAAATTGCAAAAATTCTCGAAGACCCCCATGAAGCATTATGGTGGAAAAAGGAAAAAACAAACATGGAGGAGAAAGCGGCTGATTTGGAAAATGAAAATTAAGCATGTCCATAAGGCCGTTTTTGGCTGCCCGTACCACGGAACCGGATTGCCTCCTCTTTTAACTTTTAAGTTGTTTCTGGCCGTAAAATGCCGCGTCTTGGTTCATGCACCCGCATCTGCTTGCATGTGGGTGCATTCCCTTTTTCCGTTAAAAATTACCTGAGCATTTTTACCTTTGGGAAAACGGAAAATAAGAGGTAGACAAACCCATTTTCGTGCGGTAAAATAACAGAAACAAGTGTTCTAAATGGCCAGTGTGAAGTTTATGATTACTCATCTTGCATCATGTAAAGACAGAAGAGTTCACAGCACCATGATTTCAGCATTGAAAAAAATAGGGCGGATGGGAGTTAGCCGCACGTGGTTACTTAGCGGCTTCCACCAGGCGTTGAATTTGAAAAATGCGACTTTTACCAATGGCAAATAAAAAGGATTCCCATCATACGGGATCCTTAATTTGTCAATCAAGTTAAAATTTTTTACTGCTAAGCAGCTGAGTGATTTTGACGATTCCAAACACGGCGGTTGCAAAAAACAGTACAGATACAATGAGTGTAACTATCATGCTAGCCCCTCCTTATAACGGATTCCCTCCATGATAAAGCCAAATATTTTTTCAATTTTATTATAACATATTTTTCAATTTCCCCTTGATGTAAAAGGGGATCAGAAATCCCCGCTGCCCCTTATGCAGTTGAAATGCCTGAAACTTTTTCTGCTGCCGCCCGTATAAAAAAGTAACAATGATGAGGAGGGGAAATCGCCATGTCTGAAAAAGGGTGCGTGAAGTGCGGGTCTAAGCATGCGGGGAAAAAGAAGTGGCAATGACGGGAACAGGTCTGTCAAAATTATTTGATGTCCAGAACAACACGTTCATTGTCGTGTATTGCAAAAACTGCGGTTATTCGGAGTTCTATCATAAACAAACTTCCACCGCCTCTAATATTCTGGACTTATTCTTCGGGGGCTAAATCCGGGGAGGTGCTTATAATTGGAAACGAAGCTGATTATCATACGGGGAAACTCCGGAAGCGGAAAAACAACGATCGCCAAAAGGCTTCAAAGCCATTTGGGGCCGGGAACGCTTCTTGTCTCACAAGATACTGTCCGGCGTGAAATGTTAAAGGTGCCGGACAAAGAAGGAAACCTCTCTGTTGAGCTCATTCGCCAAATTGCGGAATATGGCAAAGGAAAATGCAGATTTGTGATTGTCGAAGGAATTTTAAACAAAAACCGTTACGGGGAAATGTTGTCCCGTTTAATGAAATTCTACCATCCAAAGGCGTATATTTATTATTTTCGCTTAACGTTTTGGGAAACAGTCAGACGCCATAATATGCGTTTGAAAAAAACGGAATTTGGAGAAGAAGCTTTGCGCGCCTGGTGGAATCCGAGAGACGAACTCGGGGTGAAAGGGGAAACCATGTTAACAAATGAAATGTCACAGGATGAAATCATAAAACTGATGGCGGATCAACTGGAAATTGATCTTTAATTTTGTATATCGGAATATGCTGCATGGGAAAAGCGAAAAGCCATATCTCTTGCCAGGAATTGAAATGAAGAAAACATGTTTAAAGGTGATGGAATGTATTCAGATATAAATGAACCTCGACAAACATTATCCAAAGATGCAATAAAGGTTTGGATCATACGTGAGACGCTGGAGGCCGGAGCAGGGGTTGTGGTTCTCGCCGTGTTGCTTTATCTCGACCATCGCTTTGCCTGGCCGGCATGGATCGGCTGGATATTATACGGTTTACTCGTGTTGGATATAGGCAGTATGATCTGGTCATGGATAAGTTCGTATTTTCGCTATAAAAATTGGCGTTACGATGTGAACGAAGAATTTTTACAAATGAAATTGGGTGTGCTGAACGAGAAACATTCTTTGGTTCCGATGACCAAAATCCAATCGGTTGCAACCGAACAAGGCCCCATTTTAAAGAAATACAGGCTCTGTTCCGTGACTGTGGACACCATGGGGACGTCCCATACCATTCCGGCTCTGCCTAAAGAGGAGGCCATTGCGTTAAGAAACCGAATTGCGCGTTATGCAAAAATCAGGGAGGTGAGGGACTGCTAAAATAAAATTATAAACATTTATAAATAACTATTGACTTATTACACATTTTCAATTAGCAAGGAGTGAAAGGATGATGTTTTTAACAAAAAAGATAAGACTTAAACCAGATGAATATCAAGAAAAACAATTATGGAAATCAGCAGGAACTGCTCGATGGGTATACAATTGGACACTTGATAGACAAAATGAAAATTATAAACAAGGAAATAAATTTTTATCTGATAATGTACTAAGAAAAGAAATTACACAGTTAAGGAAACAAGAGGATTTTAAATGGTTAAATGATGTATCGAATAACGTTGCTAAACAAGCTGTAAAAGATGCCTGCCAAGCATATAAAAGGTTTTTTAAAGGTGTAAGTAAATACCCTAAATTTAAATCAAGAAAGAAAAGTAAACCGTCATTCTATAATGATAATGTGAAATTAAAAGTTAAGAATTCCTTGGTTTTAATTGAAAAAGTTGGATGGGTTAAAACTTCAGAACAATTACCAATGAATGTAAAATATAATAATCCAAGAATAACTTTCGATGGGAAGTATTGGTATATATCTGTTGGAATGGAACAAGAAATTAATGAGATTGAATTAAACAGCCATGTTGTAGGCATTGATTTAGGTATTAAAGCATTAGCTGTATGTTCTGACGGAAAAGTTTTTAAGAATATCAATAAAACAGTAGAAGTAAAGAAGATTGAGAAACGACTTCGGAGGTTGCAGAGAAGAGTTTCTCGAAAATATGAAATAAA
Source organism: Weizmannia sp. CD-2023 (assembly GCF_036225245.1). Taxonomy (NCBI): domain Bacteria; kingdom Bacillati; phylum Bacillota; class Bacilli; order Caryophanales; family Bacillaceae; genus Heyndrickxia; species Weizmannia sp. CD-2023. The sequence goes on along the minus strand of NZ_JARTJQ010000088.1, from coordinate 4,182 downwards.
TAAGGAGGGAAGCCGTTTTGTCAAAACAAGCAACATTATAAAAACCGAAAAGCAAATACGATTCTTACACAGACGATTATCAAACATTCGAAGAAATCACCTTCATCAAACAACAAATGCAATCGTGAAAACCAAACCTTGCAAAGTTGTAATGGAGGACTTGAATGTAACTGGAATGATGAAAAATCGTCATTTATCAAAAGCAATAGCCAAACAAGGATTCTACGAATTTACTAGACAAATGGAATACAAATGTGAGAAATATGGTATTGAATTTGTCAAAGTCGACCGTTTCTTCCCGTCATCGAAAACTTGTTCATCATGTGGCAAGATGAAGCGTGACCTTAAACTTTCTGATAGAGTTTATCGATGTGAATGTGGAAATGAAATAGATAGAGACCTAAATGCGGCTATCAATTTAGCTAATTATGATAAATTAACTGCTTAACCACTTACAAGGTGCAGTTGATGTGTAGGAGTCGTTGTATCCGAATTTACGCCTTTGGAGTGTTATGACAAACGAAAGTAGCTTCGGCAAAATCGGACACGATGAAGAAGGAATTAAACAAATGCTTATAGGTTTTTATAAGTTTTTGGCAACGGTGGAGTCGTGAAGAAAAAACGGTACCATCCCCTTTTGATCTTGTTTCGTATCGGTGATTTTGTAAAAAGCTATTTCATCCTTTTCATTATCTTATTTATCGTAAATGCCGGTTCCCGTTCTCCCGTGCTTACATATGGCAGATATTTGTTTTTGCTCTTTTTTGCAATCGTGATGGTATATCATTTTTTGAAATGGTACACACATAAATATGCACTGGATGAAAGCGCCTTTCATCTGTATAGAGGCATATTCAACAAAACAGAACGAACGATTCCTTTTTCGAAAATCCAAAACATTAACCGCCATACATCCTTTTTTCACCGGATTTTTCATGTCACCTCTGTCAGCTTTGAAACCGGTATCTCCGGGGATGAAGCGGCCGTGTTATTTGAAGTGATTACCCGGAAAGAAGCGGAAAGAATCATTGACATCGTACAGAATGATAAGCGTAAAACGTTTGAACCGGATGCGGAAGAAAAGGAAAAGGAACGGGTGGTCCATTTTAAACCGACGAGAAAAGATACGTTAAAAGCAAGTTTTACATCTTTAAGCCCGCTTGCCGTCATTCCTATATTTTTTTCTTTTTATTCGAATGTGGACGATATTGTTGATATTGATAAAAAGGCGAGAGGGATGCTCTCTTATATAATCAGTTCCTGGTGGATTGTATCGGGTATTGTTCTTTTTGTGGCCCTTATTGCGGTGATTTTCGGCATGGCACGGACCTTTTTGAAGTATGGGAAATATGAAATCTCCTCTGATGATGAGCGGATTTATATTACCAAAGGGGTAATTGAAGAAACGTCTTTTTTTATCGAAAAGCATAAAGTGCAGGCTGTTGAAGTGGAACAGTCTTTGTTGAAACGGCTGCTCGGGCTGGCGGAAGTAAAGCTGACGAGTGCAGGAAGGCTTGACTTTGAAGGGGAGAAACTTGAATTAAACTCGCTGTATCCTTTTTTGCCGGTTAAAAGGGCGTACGAAATCATAAACGAGATATTGCCGGACTATGAAGTGGCACAGGAGATGAGGCAGCTTCCCAAGAAATCTTTATGGGTCCGGCTGCTTGCCCCGAGCTGGATTTGGATCATCGCCACAGTCGTGTTATATTTTTGGAAGCCAGAAATTTTCGGCTTGCGTGTTCCGTGGTGGCTTTTGTCCGCTTTTCTGTTCGTATCGATACTGGTCGCAAGATGGATCGGTTATTTACATACGAAATATGTATTGAATGACCGTTTTATTCAGTTACAATCGGGCATTTTTACGACTTCTTTGTTCCTTTCCAAGCGGGAAAAAGTGATTGAAGTGCGCGTTTCCCGGAACTTTTTTCAAAAATGGCTGGGCCTTGCCTCCATTGAAACGATTAATCGTGCAAAACCGATTCAATTTAACGGGGTAAAGGATGTCCCCACCGAATTTGCCTGGATGTTTTACAAATGGTATATGGGGCGGGGAAAGGAAGTTAAAGTGGAATGACTGTTTTGGCCTTCATATGATCACGGTTTTCATGCAGTCCCGGCACATGCCGGGAGCAGAGGAGGGATCTGATTGACGTTTATCCTTTGGACGGCCATTGTGATTTTATTCATCTTAAGTTTTGCAGGCATCATCTATCCTGTCATTCCATCTATTGTGATGCTGTGGGCCGGATTTGCAGTCTATCAGTTTTTCATTAATCCGCATGCATTGTCTGTCTGGTTTTGGATCAGCATGGTCATCTTAAGCATTGTCCTTATTGCGGCGGATATCATTGCAAACGGATATTTTGTAAAAAAATACGGCGGGTCCAAAATATCTGAAAGGGTTGCTGCGGTTGCAACGATTGTTGGCTCTTTTGTCATTCCGCCTTTTGGAATTATCCTTGTTCCGTTTGTTTGTGTATGTATAACGGAGATCCTGATGACGAAAAATCCCGTCCAGGCTGTAAAAGTGGGCGTTGCCACGATCATTGGATTTCTGAGCAGCAGCATCGCCAAAGCATTGATACAGATCGTCATGATCGTTTGGTTTAGTTTAGCCGTTGCTTTTTAACGGATTTCCCGTTTTCACGACAGCCGGTTGCATAATAGAAAAAAGCCCCGTTAACGGAGCTTTTTTCTATTATGCTTCAAGAAGATCGGCATCTTCCTGTTGATATATTTTTTTATCCATTTCACCGGTAATTTTGCCGGTTAAAATACCGGAAGTCATGGCGCCGCTGACATTTAATGCCGTCCGGCCCATGTCAATCAATGGTTCAACAGAGATCAGAAGGCCGACAATCGCGATCGGCAGGTTGAGCACTGACAATACAATCAGCGATGCGAAAGTGGCACCCCCGCCGACACCCGCTACGCCGAATGAGCTGACAACGACAACAAGGATCAGCGTAATGATGAAAGACGGGCTTGCCGGGTTGATGCCGGCAGATGGAGCAACCATGATGGCCAGCATTGCCGGATAAATACCGGCGCAACCGTTTTGCCCAATGGATAGGCCAAAGGAAGCCGAAAAATTGGCGATCCCTTCCGAAATGCCGAAACGTTTCGTTTGCGTTTCAATGTTGAGCGGCAGCGTACCAGCACTGGAACGGGAAGTAAAGGCAAAAGTGAGTGCAGGCAGCGCCTTTTGCACATATCGTACCGGGCTCAATTTTGCCAGGCTGATGAGCAGCAAATGAACCAGGAACATGACGATAATCGCTGTGTAAGAAGCCAGAACAAACTTTGCCAGTTTGACAATGGCGCCATAGTCGCTTGAGGCTGTGACTTTGGTGATCAATGCAAGTACGCCATAGGGTGTTAATCTTAAAATAAGGGTAACCACCCGCATCACGATCGTATACAAAGTATCAACGATTTTTGCAAAATGTTCCGCCTGCTCAGGTTGTTTGCGTTTTACCCCGAGATAGGCCATCCCCAATATAGCGGAGAAGATCACAACCGCGATCGTAGAAGTCGGGCGTGCGCCGGTTAAATCCGCAAACGGGTTATTCGGCAGAAATGAAACGATTTGTTGCGGAATGGTCATATCTTTTACGCTGGCGACGCTTGTTTTTAGTTCCGCATTTCGCGCGGCTTCAGCGGTCCCCTGCGTTAAGTGGATGCCATCCAGCCCGTACAGAAGCGCGGATCCGATTCCGAGCGCAGCGGCAATCGCAGTTGTACCAAGTAAAATGGCGAGTACAAGAAAGCTGATTTTTCCTATGTTTTTGGTTAATTTCAGCTTCGTAAAAGCCGCTAAAATGGAAATCGAGACAAGCGGCATGACGACCATCTGCAACAGCGAAACATAGCCGCTGCCGACAATATTCAGCCAGTCGATCGTATGGTTGGTCACATACGACGTGGTGCCGTACAAGAAATGCAGGATAATGCCAAATACGATACCAATGCCTAATGCCGAGAAAACGCGTTTTGAAAACGAAACATGTTTTCTTTGCATCGCATACAAACCGGCCAACAGGATGATAAAGACGGCCAGATTGATGATAATGTATAAAATGTTCAATTTTCCCCCTCCTTTTGTTAACCTTTTTCATCTTAATCATCTTATTCCGATATGTCAAGTGAGGTATTTGGCGGGTATGTGTCAAGTTTTTC
>NZ_JARTJQ010000087.1:0-66085 GCF_036225245.1 Weizmannia sp. CD-2023 | reverse complement strand
GTCATATTCAAGCATGGCTGTCTATCCTGAAAATTTGCGACGGGATTTTCATTCTTCCGCTGGTGCTAAATTTTTTGCGGCACTGGCGTCTGCCCTGAAAATAGGCACCGGCTGATTTCCGTCTTCCGCTGGTGCTGCATTCATTGCGGCATGGAGCCTATCTCGCTGATGACTTTCATTCTGCGGCTGGAGTCATATTCAAGCATGGCTGTCTATCCTGAAAATTTGCGACGGGATTTTCATTCTTCCGCTGGTGCCAAATTCTTTGCGGCATTGGCGTCTGCCCTGAAAATAGGCACCGGCTGGTTTCCGTCTTCCGCTGGTGCTGCATTCATTGCGGCATGGAGCCTATCTCGCTGATGACTTTCATTCTGCGGCTGGAGTCATATTCAAGCATGGCTGTCTACCTAGAAAATAGGCACCGGCTGATTTCCGTCTTCCACTGGTGCTGCATTTATTGCAGCATGTGTGCCGGGTCACTCGCTAGTGCCGCATTTAATGCAGCACGGGCGCCGGATTCTTCACTCTTCTTCCCGCATTTGCAGCGCCCGGTTGGCGTTCCGGACATCGTTGTTCAGCAATTGACTTAAGTTGTAGGCCTGGTACATACCGTGTTCATGCATATAGTTGAATACGCGCGCATGCCAGTCGATCGCGCTGTTCAAATGGCGGACAAGCACGGTGCGCAATGCCGGCGTGGCTGTTTCTGTAATGGCAGTCGCATAATTTCGTACAGCCGTTTTGGAAGCGGTCAGCAGTTCACCGGCCTGAAAACCGGGATTGGTTTGCCGCTCCTCGTTTTCTTCTATTTCCTCTTCCCGCGGCGCCTGCGGATAAAACTGCAGAAGGTCGCGAATATTTTTTTCAAGTGCCCGGATCGAAAACGTATACAGTTCCCGGAGCCCTGCATCGGACACATTTCTTACGACTGATTTAAACCGGATCAAACAAATCGTCTGGGATGCAACCAGCTCATGAATTTCCAATGTTTCATGCCAAGCTAACGTTCTTGCCACAATAACCCCTCCTTTTTCTCTCACACATTCCCATTTGTATGCAAACAGCTCGCACATGTGCCTGTTTGACCGGAAACCGAAATATTTTTACATTTCTTTTTGATTTGCTATGATAAGGATTGAAATCTGAAGAGAAAGGCGGAGGTAAGATGGAAAAACAAAGAAGACTCGGCAAATCGGATTTGTATGTCAACCCGGTCGGCCTCGGCACAAATGCGGTCGGCGGACATAATATTCACCCGAATCTCAATGATGAAACCGGGAAAGAAGTTGTGCGCACGGCAATTGACCACGGCATCAATTTTCTTGACACTGCGTTTATTTACGGGCCAAAACGTTCGGAAGAGTTGATCGGCGAGGTGCTAAAAGAACACGGCGGCCGTGACAAGGTCGTGCTTGCCACAAAAGGTGCACATAAATTTGTCGATGGAAAAGTGGTGTTCGACAACTCCCCTGCATTTTTAAAAGAAGCGGTCGAAAGCAGCCTGAAACGCCTGCAAACCGATTATATTGATTTGTTTTATATCCATTTCCCGGATGACCATACTCCGAAAGACGAAGCAGTCGGCGCCTTAAAAGAACTGAAAGATGAAGGGAAAATCCGTGCAATCGGTGTTTCCAATTTTTCCATTGAACAATTGAAAGAGGCAAACAAAGACGGATATGTCGATGTGCTGCAGTCGGAGTACAATTTATTCAAACGCGAGGCTGAAAAAGACTTACTTCCGTACACAGCGGAAAACGGTATTTCGTTTATCCCGTATTTTCCGCTCGCATCCGGGCTGCTCGCCGGCAAATATACAAAAGATACCAAATTTGAAGGCGGCCGTGCGAAAAATCCGCTTTACCAAGGGGAAACCTATCTCCGTAATTTGGAAAAGGTTGAAAAGCTCCGCCCGATTGCGAAAGAAAAAGGCGTGGATGTCGCACATGTTGTCCTTGCTTGGTATCTCTCCCAGCCTTCCATTGATGCTGTCATTCCGGGTGCCAAACGGCCGGAGCAGGTGATTGACAATCTGAAAACATTGGAAGTCAGCTTGACGGAAGCGGATGTGCAAAAGATCAGCGCCATTTTTCAATAATGTATTTCCACGGTGGAAAAATGTTTTTTGTTGATTGACGCATTTTCCTGTCTTATACTTAAATTAGTATGGCTAAAGGAGTTGGGAAAATGGGTGTCATGGATCTGATCAAATCGCGCCGTTCCATCGGCGTGACAGACGATAAAGAGGTACCAGATGATGTGATTGGAACATTGCTTGAAGCTGCCACATGGGCACCGAACCATAAGAAAACAGAACCGTGGAAATTCCGCGTGTTTAAAGGAGAAGGGCGTGTCAAACTCGGAGAGGAAATGGCCCGGATTGCAGCCCAGAAAGCGGAAGGCCTGAGTGAAGAAGAAGCGGCGAAAAAGATTGAAAAAGCGCGCAAAGGGCCGCTGCGAGCGCCGGTGGTTATTGCGGTTGCCGTCAGCCCTTCCGGCATTGTTCCGGAAATTGAGGAAATCGTTGCGACTGGTTGTGCGATCCAAAACCTGCTGCTTACGGCAACCGAGCTCGGTTTGGCTACAATCGTGAGGACCGGTGACATTGCGCATGAACCAGAATTGAAAAACTATCTGAACCTCGAACCAGCAGATAAAATTGCCGGGCTCATCTATGTCGGCTATCCGAAAAGAGAATTGGACATCAAAGCGCAACGGACACCAGCAGAAGAAAAAACGCAATGGTTTGCTTAAACCCAGGCTTACCGGCTCTTTTCATGGGCCGGTTCGCTTCTGCATGTTAAATTTTCTCAAAAATGGGAAGTTTTAGCCCGGCATTTTTGTAAGCGTAAACAAAAATGCCGCCTCACAATACCCGGACACGACCGGGGAGAGCCGTGCACATACGGTTTGCTTTTTACCCGCAACAAATAAGAAGATTGTGATATAATCAAATTTATACATAGATAAGGAGTTGATCGGTATGGATCAAAGCCCGAATGGACAAGAACTGAGTCGCGGGCTGAAAAACCGCCATATTCAATTGATTGCGATCGGGGGCGCAATTGGAACGGGGCTTTTCCTTGGTTCCGGAAAATCGATACACTTTGCCGGCCCGTCTATTATGCTCGTATACTTCGTAATCGGCTTGGCCCTTTTCTTTATGATGCGGGCACTCGGCGAACTGCTGATGTACAAGCCGATTACCGGATCGTTTACCCATTTTGCTGAAACATTTATCGGACCGTGGGCAGGCTTTATTACCGGCTGGACCTATTGGTTTTGCTGGATTGTAACCGGCATTGCCGAAATTACCGCAGTCGGCATGTATGTTCAATTTTGGGTACCCGAACTGCCGCAGTGGATTCCTGCTTTGATTTGCGTTGCTGTTTTGTTCCTCATCAATATTGCGACAGTCAAAGCATTCGGGGAAATGGAATTTTGGTTTGCTATTATTAAAGTTGTCACCATTATTGCCCTGATTGTTATCGGCATTCTCCTCGTGTTCGCTGGTTTTCAAAGCAATGGGGGGCACGCCTCTTTTACAAACCTGTGGCAGCACGGCGGCTTTTTCCCGAATGGCTCAAAAGGGTTTTTGCTAGCGTTTGAAATGGCCGTCTTTTCATTTGTCGGGATTGAACTGGTCGGCGTAACAGCCGGGGAAGCAGAGGATCCATCAAAGACGCTGCCAAAAGCGATCAACCAGATTCCGCTGCGGATTTTACTGTTTTATGTCGGCGCTTTGTTTGTCATCATGTCGATTTATCCTTGGAACCGGCTGAATCCGGATGCGAGCCCGTTTGTCCGGGTATTTGCTGATATCGGTCTGCCGGCTGCAGCAGGTATCATCAATTTTGTGGTGCTCACTTCGGCGGCTTCCTCGTGCAACAGCGGCATTTTCAGTACAAGCCGTATGCTGTATTCTCTTGCAGAAGATGGAAAAGCACCGAAAATATTTAAAAAGTTAAACAAGCGGAATGTCCCGGCACCTGCTTTGCTTGGTTCAACGATCATGCTGTTAATCGGCGTTGTGCTGAATTATTTTATGAAGAGCACACAAGTCTTTACGCTTGTCACAAGCATTTCATCCATCTGTTTTGTCTGGGTGTGGGGCGTCATTATGGTTGCCCACTTGCGTTTCCGGAAGAATATGCCGGAAGAAGCGGCCAAAATCTCTTTTAAATTGCCGTTTGCCCCGGTCATCAACTGGATTGTACTCTTGTTCTTTGTTTTTGTCCTCGTGGTTCTCGGGATAGCAAAAGATACGCGTGTTGCCTTATTTGTGACACCGGTATGGTTCATCCTGCTTGTCATCGCTTACGGCCTGACACGAAAGAAGAAAAGCATTTAACAAAAACCCGTTTGGAAAGAGGATTTCCAAACGGGTTTTTCTCTTTTATATAGGGTCAACAACCTGTGTCTTAAAATATAGAAGACTTCATCTTTGAAAATACGATTCTGTCTTCTCTATACCTTGAATCAGCTTTCAAGTGCAAGCTTTTCTCTGGACTTTCTAAAAAAACCATTTAAATTTTTGCCAAAACTGTCAGCATCCTTGCCAAATCTAGGAATTTTGCGTGTTCAGCAAGCCCTACGTTAAGGAGGCGTGGAAAAATGAAGGCCTTTCTTCACCTAGAGGGCGTCTACGTTAAGGAAGCGCGGAAAAACGAAGGCCTTCCTTAACCTAGAGCGCGCCTATGTTAAGGAAGCGTGAAAAAAAGAGGCTCTTCCTTAACCTAGAGGGCGTTTATGTTAAGAAAGCGTGCAAAAATGAAGTCTTTTCTTTACATAGGGCCCGTCTACGTTAAGGGAAGATGACTATGATGCAGCCGAGGAACTTGTATCCCAGCAAGATGATCTTAAAACGCAACTCGATACTTTGAACAAACAGGTCGATGTTGCACAAGCTGACTTGAAAAATGCAAAATCAGAATTAAAATCCACTCAAAGCAAAGTGGATGCCAAGAAAAAGGACCTTGCTTCATTGACAGGACAGGTGCAGAAAGCGAAAAGTGCACCAAAGACGCTGGCAGCCGGCAGATATGAAGTTGGCAAAGACATCCCGGAAGGAAGGTATAAAGCCACGCCGGTTGGTGAAGGATCGAACTTCGTCACTTTTGACGGAGAAGGTGTACCAGATGTGAATACGATTCTTGGCGTAAATGGCGAAGCTTCCTATACGTTTATGGTGTATGACGGCTACACCGTCCAGACAGAAGCAACGGTTAAGCTTACCCCAATCGATTAGTATCCACTCCAATTGTTACACGGCACATACCAGCAAATCCATTAAAAAAACCGGGGATCAATGCCCCGGTTTTTCATCACTTCATCTATTATTTTATCCCTCTCATCAGCCGTTTGATAACCGGTGCGTAGAGGAGCAGGAATATGCCCAAAATGACCGAAACAAGGCCGACGCCGCCGAAGTAGATCACTTCATGGTTGGCGCTGTACAGTTTGACAAGCTGGGCGTTCAACGTTTGGGCCGCAGCATCAGACAAGTTCCAGAGGCTGAGCATTTGCGCCGAGAATGCGGCTGGCGCCAGCTTTGTCGATACACTCAAACCAACCGGTGACAAGCAAAGTTCCCCGATCACGACAAGGAAGTAGCTCAATACAAGCCAGAGCGGGCTCACGAGCGACGAAGAGCCGTTAAAGTAAGCCGGGGCCATCATGACCATATAGGACAAACCAGCAAGGATAAGCCCAAACGAAAATTTAACCGGTGTAGACGGCTGCCTGTCTCCCAGCTTCACCCAAAGCGAAGCCAAAACCGGCGCAAAGACGACGATAAACAGCGGATTCAATGTCTGAAACCAGGACGGTAAAATATGAATGCCGGCAAAATTCAGCTGTGTCCGCTTGTCCGCATAGACGGCGAGCAAACTCGCGCCTTGTTCTTCAATCGCCCAGAAGACGATGGAAGCAATAAATAAAGGAATATAAGCCAAAATGCGTGAGCGTTCGTCTTTCGATGTTTTTTTGCTAAAGTACATCATAAAGAAGTACCAGGCAGGAATCAAAAATCCTAAAATGCTGACGATGGTAATAAAGCTGTTCAGATTTAAAATCCGTGTCGGAATGGTAATCGCCAGCAAAATAATCAGGACGACAGCTCCTACGCCGATTTTGGTGAAAGTCGATCTTCTTTCTTCCGGCTTCAACGGGTTGTGCACAACAGAGCCGGCAAGCCCAAGATTTTTCTTCCTGGACATGGTGAATGCGATCAAACCGAAAAACATTCCGATCGCTGCAATACTGAAGCCGAGATGGTAATTGTACCCCTGACCGATTGTTCCGACAATGAGCGGCGCAATGAAGGCCCCGAGGTTAACCGCCATGTAGTAAATGCTGAAACCGGAATCGCGCCGCAAGTCTTTTTCATCATACAATTCCCCGACGGTTGAAGCGGCATTTGGTTTTAACAAGCCTGTCCCAAGCACAATCAGCACCATGGAAACGATCAGCGCCGGGAACCCTCCCGGAAAGGACAACGCAATATGCCCGAGCATAATCAGCACTCCGCCGTAAAAAACGGTTTTGGCGGAACCGAGCAGACGGTCTGAAATCCAGCCGCCGATAATCCCCGACATATAAACAAGCGCGCCGTAAATCGAAGCAATCGATGCGGCTGTTGTCGGGTCCAATCCCAACCCGCCGTTTGACAGGCGGTCATACATGTAGTAAATCAGAATCCCTTTCATCCCGTAGTAAGAGAATCTCTCCCAAAACTCTAGGAAAAATAAAGTCGACAACCCTTTTGGATGACCAAAAAATCCGGTCTGTGGAACAGTTTCCAGAACTTTTTTCTTGTCGATTGTTGACATGCCATTGCCTCCTTGTAAAAATCACATATTGGCATAATTTGTGAAATTAACTGAAAAATAAGTGCTGGTTTTTTCGGGGAATGAATGCGATAGATAAAATATTAACGTAAAATGAGAAAAAAATAAAGATTAATTTTTTGGCAAATTTGTGTGCGTCATTGTTAAAAAAGGCTGGAATCCGCATGAAATAAAGGATTCTGAGCTAGGAAAATATTTAAAATGAATTTTTTTCCTAGATAAAGGAAACGTTTTCATAAATTAAAATAAAGGTAAATTTCATATAATTTATGTTAAAAGTAAGTTTCTGATGAAAGTAAAAACCTGCGGCAGCCACCGCAGGTTTTTCCGTTAGGATTCCCGGTTAAAATCGCATTCCTGTAAAGAAACGACTTTTGTCTTTTTCACAAATTTATAAATGAGCCATACGGCAATAAAGATGGGCAGGCCGATATACGAGACAAACACGCTTTCCCACTTAATATGGTCTCCCAGAAATGCCTGGTAGTTTTGCCCGAGAATGACGACCGTACAAACGGCAAACGCAAATAGCGGTCCGAATGGGAACCATCTCGAACGGTAAGGCAGGTCGCTCAACGCTTTGCCTTGCGCCACATATGCACGGCGGAACCGGTAATGGCTGATGGCAATCCCGAGCCAGGCGATAAAGCCGGATAAGCCGGATGCGTTCAGGAGCCAGTTGTACACTGCCCCGTCACCGAAGAAAGATGCAAGGAAAGCCACCGTTCCGACAAGCGCAGTGACAATCAGTGCATTCACCGGTACCCCGCGTTTATTCAGTTTTCCGAGGAATTTCGGCGCTTTGCCGTCACGCGCCAGTTCCCAGAGCATTCGCGTTGACGCGTACATACCCGAGTTGCCGGCAGAAAGAACAGCCGTTAAAATAATCGCATTCATGACAGAAGCAGCAAAGGCAATGCCGGCACGCTGAAATACAATTGTGAACGGGCTCATCGTAATGTCGTCGGCGGTTAGTCTCGAATCCGTGAACGGAATCAGCAGGCCGATGACAAAAATCGCCAGAATATAGAAAAGCAAAATTCTCCAAAAAACAGATTTCACAGCATGCGGAATGGTTTTTTCCGGATCTTCACTTTCACCGGCCGCAACCCCGAGCAGTTCTGTTCCCTGGAACGAAAACCCGGCTGCCATAAAAATCCCGAGTACGGCCAGGAATCCGCCGTGGACCGGGCCGTCTGCAATCGTAAGGTTATGGAAGCCGATTGCTTTTCCACCCATAATCCCGAAAATCATCAGTGCGCCGACAATGATAAAGGCAATGACGGTCACGACTTTTATGATTGCAAACCAGTATTCTGCTTCCCCGAACCCTTTTACAGATAAATAATTTAATAAGAACATGATGAGAAGGCAGGCCGCACTCCACACGATCGAAGGCGTATGCGGGAACCAGAATTTCATGATAATGGTTGCTGCCGATAATTCGGCCGCAATCGTGATCGCCCAGTTATACCAATAGTTCCAGCCAAGCGCAAATCCAAGTGCCGGGTCAACAAATTTCGTCGCGTACGTGCTGAAGGTGCCTGCAACCGGCATGTAGGCGGCCATTTCCGCAAGACTTGTCATTAAAAAGTACACCATGACGCCTATTAAGGCATAAGCGAGAAGCGCCCCGCCCGGCCCCGCGCTGTGGATTGCCCCGCCGCTTGCCAGAAAAAGCCCGGTTCCGATTGATCCGCCGAGGGAAATCATGGTCAGGTGGCGGGATTTTAATTTTCGCTTTAGTTTTGTCACTTCACCCTTTTTCGTAACGGGAACCGCTCCAGCTGTAGTGCTTTGCCCATGATAGAAGTCATCCATCCTTGATACACTCCTTTTTATATAGGAAGGAGCAGGGAATAAACAAAAATGCCGCAGTCGTGGAGACGCGGCATCAAAGCGTATACCCTCCATCAACCTTCCGAAGATAGCTCAACACATATGCGAGGGGGAATCGCATATGTGACAGTTCTGTTCCTGTTCGGAAACAGCCCCAACATGGCACCGCGGGATCCGGCACCACATTTCGGCAGCTTTTCCTTTCAACCGGAGTCTTAAACTTTACCCGTGTCTCGTCCGATTTACTCATAAAAGCTGCGACCTCTACCTCACCGGATTTGATGAGGATTTTTTTATTCAATTTGATTTACATATTATTATAGTTATGTTTTTAGGGAAAATCAATAGAAAAGGCAGCAGAACGGGGTGGCAAAAATAGGTGTTATATAAAATGGATTTCAGTTTTTACGTCAAGCCCGGCGCCAGTTTGCATGATTGACTTTTTGCAGCAGGCAACAGCGCGGCCATATTTTATATGCGGGCTTATTTTTACAAACATCTGCCTCTCTGTAAGAAAACGCCCGAGTGGGATTGTTCGTTTTCATAAACCGGCTGGAAAGGAGGGGAGCCGAGACAGCAGGGGGACAGCCATGATTTGTGTTTTTTTCAAAAAAACCTTTACATCTGCCTGCTTTTTTGTATAATACATATGAAAGTAAACTTAAAGTTTAACAAAACAAAACTTCCTTGCCTTTGAGTTTACAAATGCTAAACAAAATGGAAGGTTTTATGATGGAGATCGGGAAAAAAATTAAAAACTTAAGGTTAAAAAAAGGACTCACCCAGGAGGAACTTGGAGAGCGTACGGATTTAAGCAAAGGCTATATTTCCCAGCTTGAGCGGGATTTAAGCTCCCCTTCGATTGACACGTTTTTTAATATATTGGAAGTACTCGGCTGCACGCCGAAAGAATTTTTTGATGAAGAAGAGCGTGAACAAAAGGTCGTATACGGGGAAGAAGACCAGACCGATTATCTCGATGAAGAGCGCGGTTATAAAATCCAGTGGCTCGTCCCGGAATCGAATGAAAAGGAAATGGAACCGATCCTGCTTACGCTTGAGGAAAAAGGGGAGTTTAAAACGTTTGAACCTTCTTTATCGGAAACCTTTGCCTATGTACTGGAAGGCCGGATTGCGGTGCGGCTTGGCAAACGCCTGTACCGTGCGAAAGCCGGAGAAGCCATTTATTATCATGCATCCGATGAGCATCAGATCCTGAATGACGCGGAAGGCCGGTCCAGGCTTGTACTGGTTGCCACGGAATCGTATCTGTAAGCTGAACATAGAAGAGGAGGACAGCAATGAACAGCGATATCATCATTCGTTTTGAACATGTCACAAAACAATACGACGATGACCCTGCTATTTTGGATGACGTCAGTTTTGAAATAGAACGCGGAAAATTTTACACTCTGCTCGGACCGTCGGGTTGCGGAAAAACAACGATTTTGCGCCTGATTGCGGGATTTATTGCGCCGACAAAAGGAAATATTTACATCAATGGAAAAATCGTGAATGACGTGCCAGCCAACCGGCGCCAGGTCAATACCGTTTTCCAGGATTATGCGCTATTTCCTCATTTAAATGTGTATGAAAACGTCGCATTTGGGCTGCGCATTAAAAAAATGAAGGCAGCTGTGATTGAACAAAAAGTAAAAGAAGCCTTGAAGTTTGTGAATCTGGAAGGCTATGAAAACCGGGAAATCAGCGAAATGTCAGGCGGGCAGCGGCAGCGTGTTGCGATTGCGCGCGCGATTGTCAATGAACCGGAAGTGATTTTGCTGGACGAACCGCTTTCCGCGCTTGATTTGAAGCTAAGGACAGAGATGCAGTATGAACTGCGTGAACTGCAGCGCCGCCTTGGCATTACGTTTATTTTTGTCACGCACGACCAGGAAGAAGCGCTTGCGATGAGCGATGAAATTTTTGTCATCAATAACGGGAAAATCCAGCAGAGCGGTACGCCGACCGATATTTACGATGAACCGATCAACCGCTTTGTCGCGGACTTTATCGGCGAGTCCAATATCCTTCCGGGAAAAATGATCAAGGATTTTGTTGTGGAATTTAACGGCCGTGCGTTCGAATGCGTTGACCGCGGCTTTCATCCGAACGAGCCGGTTGAAATTGTCATCCGCCCGGAAGATTTAGAAATCACGACACCGGAAAAAGGGAACTTGAAAGTGCGGGTGGATACGCAGCTGTTCCGCGGCGTCCATTATGAAATTTGTTGCTACGATGAAGAGGGAAATGAATGGCTTGTCCACTCGACAAAAAAAGCAAAAGTCGGGGATACGATCGGCCTTTATTTTGAACCGGAAGCGATCCACGTGATGAGATTCGGCGAAACAGAAGAGGAATTCGACCGGCGCCTGGAAGCGTACGATGAGGTCCGGCCATGAAAGTAAATGCACGCACTTTTTATCTCGTTCCGTATTTGCTGTGGATCCTTCTTTTTGTAATCGCGCCGATTTTGCTCATTCTCTATTATTCTTTTTTTGATATTGAAGGGCATTTGTCGCTTGTCAACTATGAAAAATTTTTTACGCCTGTTTATTTGAAAATGGCGCTGAGCTCTTTTTGGTATGCGTTTTTGATTACGGCGTTTACGCTTTTGATTTCGTATCCGACGGCCTATCTTTTGACAAGATCGCGGCATAAGCAGCTCTGGCTCTTATTAATCATTTTGCCGACATGGATCAATTTGTTGTTAAAAGCGTATGCGTTTCTTGGGATTTTCGGCACATTCGGCCCGGCCAACTCGTTTCTTGAATGGATGGGCATTGGGCAAAAGCAGATTTTATTTACAGACTTCAGCTTTTTGTTTGTGTCTACTTATATTTTTATCCCGTTTATGATTTTGCCGATTTATAACGCGCTTGAAGAACTGAACCCGGTCTTTATGGATGCGGCGCGCGATCTTGGCGCCTCGAAATGGACCACGTTCCGCCGCGTTGTGTTTCCGCTCACGCTGGACGGTGTCAAATCAGGGTGCCAGGCTGTCTTTATTCCGTCTCTGTCACTCTTTATGATTACGCGCCTGATTGCGGGAAACCGCGTCATTACGCTCGGTACGGCAATTGAGGAGCATTTCCTTGTCACACAGGATTGGGGCATGGGGTCTACGATCGCCGTCTTTTTGATCATTGCCATGGTCGTCATTATGATTGTGACTGGCAACCGGAAGTGAGGGATGAAGTTGAAAAAAAGATGGAAATGGTCAAACTTATATCTGATATTTGTGTTTATCGTCCTTTACGCACCGATCTTTTATTTAATGTATTATTCGTTCAACAAAGCAGGGAACATGCATGAATTTAGCGGTTTTACATGGGAATGGTACAAGGAAGTGTTCCAGGACACGCGCCTTATGATCATTGTCATCAACACGCTTGTGATTGCGCTACTCGCATCCGCGATTTCAACGGTGATCGGTGTGATGGGGGCGCTCGCGATCCGGTTTGTGAAAAGAAGAAGAACGAAAAATGCGCTGCTTTCGCTCAATAATGTGCTGATCGTAAGCCCTGACGTTATTATCGGTGCATCGTTCCTGATTTTATTTACGATTGCAGGGATCAAGCTCGGGTTTACATCCGTTCTCGTTTCGCACATCGCTTTTTGCATTCCGATTGTTGTGCTGATGGTGCTGCCGAAACTGCAGGAAATGAGCCCGACTTTGATTGATGCGGCGCGCGACCTTGGGGCAAGCCAGTGGGATGTGTTGTCGAAGGTGATTCTCCCGTATATTACGCCCGGTATTTTTGCCGGTTTTTTCATGGCGCTCACGTATTCGCTCGATGATTTTGCCGTCACCTTTTTTGTCACCGGCAACGGCTATTCGACGCTTTCCGTTGAAATTTATTCGCGGGCACGCCAGGGGATTTCACTCACGATTAACGCGCTGTCAACGCTGCTCTTCTTCTTCTCTATTATCCTTGTGATCGGGTACTACCTCGTGAACCAGCGCCAGGCCCGTACGAACGGAATGGGGGTTAAAAGATGAAACAGCTGCTGCGTGTTTTTATTGCGATAATCGTTGTCGCCCTTGCCCTGCAATTTCTCGCTGGGCGCATGAACCAAACGGAAGGCTATGCAGGCGGAAATACGCTCACGATTTACAACTGGGGGGATTATATCGATCCCGCCTTGATTAAGAAATTTGAAAAGCAGACCGGCATCAAAGTCATTTATCAAACTTTCGATTCGAACGAAGCCATGATGACCAAAATTTCCCAGGGTGGTACAACGTTTGATGTTGCGGTTCCATCCGAGTATATGATCGAAAAGATGAAAAAGGAGAACTTGCTGATTCCGCTTGATCATTCGAAGCTGCCGAACTTGAAATATATCGATTCGCGCTTTATGGATTTGCCGTTTGACCCGAAAAATCAATACTCAGTGCCTTATTTCTGGGGGACGGTCGGGATTGTGTATAATTCAAGTATGCTCGGTGGCAAAAAAATTACAAGCTGGGACGACCTGTGGGATCCCGATTTGAAAAATCAGATTCTGCTTGTGGACGGCGCCCGCGAAGTGATGGGGATGGGGCTCAACAGCCTGCATTACTCGCTGAATGATACGAATGAAAAACATTTGCAGCAGGCAAAAGCAAAACTTGACCGGCTGATGCCGAATGTGAAAGCGATCGTCGGCGATGAAATCAAGATGCTACTGGCCAATGAAGAAGCTTCGCTCGGGGTTGTCTGGTCGGGGGATGCGGCTGAGATCATGTCAGAGAATAAAAAGCTGAACTATGTTGTGCCGAGCGAAGGCTCCAATCTCTGGTTCGACAACATGGTCATCCCGAAAACAGCGAAAAACGTGGATGGCGCCCTGAAGTTTATCAATTTTATGCTCGATCCGAAAAACGCCGCGCAAAACGCCGAGTATGTCGGTTATTCAACGCCGAACAAAGCGGCTCTGAAGATTTTGCCAAAATCGATTTCCGGCGACCGCCGTTTTTATCCGGATGCTGCACTCACAAAGAAACTGGAAGTATATAAAAACCTTGGCAAGAAAAAACTCGCCCGCTATAATGAGCTATTTTTGGAATTTAAAATGCATACCAAATAACGAAAGCCGTCCCGGATGCGCGGGGCGGCTTTCAAGTTGATCACGGGCGAAAATAACCGGCGGAATGTCTTTTGAAGCGGACACAGACATCACTCGGGTGGTGATTGAGATATTTTTTGGAGGTTTGAAAAGGCCAAAAGCGGCTTGGTTGGTGTTCGAAATGTCCTTTTGGGGGTTTGAAAAGGCCAAAAGCGGCTTGGTTGGTGTTCGAAATGTCTTTTTGGAGGTTACAAAAGGCCAAAAGTGGCTTGGGTAGTGGTCGAAATGTCTTTTTGGAGAGCTCAAAAAGACAAAAGGAACCCGGGCAGTGATCGAAATGTCCTTTTGGAGGGCTCAAAAGGACAAAAGGAATCCGGGTAGCGATCGAAATGTCCTTTTGGAGGGTTCAAAAGGACAAAAGTGGCTTGGGTAGTGGTCGAAATGTCTTTTTGGAGGTTTGAAAAGGACAAAAGTGGCCTGGTTGGTGTTCGGAATGTCCTTTTGGAGGCTTCAAAAGGCCAAAAGCGGCTTGGGTAGTGTTCGAAATGTCTTTTTTGAGAGTTCAAAAGGACAAAAGGAATCCGGGCAGCGATTGAAATGTCCTTTTGGAGGCTTCAAAAAGACAAAAGGACCCCGGGTAGCGATCGAAATGTCCTTTTGGAGGTTTCAAAAAGACAAAAGTGGCCTGGTTGGTGTTCAAAATGTCTTTTTGGAGGTTTCAAAAGGCCAAAAGCGGCTTGGGTAGTGTTCGAAATGTCTTTTTGGAGAGTTCAAAAGGACAAAAGGGACCCGCCCACCAATAGAAATCCTTCATCGAGATTATGAAAGACAAAAGAGAGACGGCAGCCCTCGGAAATGTCCTTCATCCCGCGCATGAAGGACAAAAGGGGATCCGCCCGCCCTCGGAAATGTCCTTGATCGCGGGCATGAAAGACAAAAGGGACCCCGCCCGCCCCCAGAAATGTCCTTCATCACAGGCATGAAAGACAAAAGGGGATCCGTCCGCCCGCAGAAATGTCCTTCATCGCAGCCATTTGGGCGACCTGCGTACTCGGCCATAAAAAAAGCAGGGTCTGGCCCCACTTTCGCCTTACGCTCTTCGCTTTTCCATATCAATATACAAATTTCGGTATGCGTTCGATTCCGCTTGCATGCCGAGTTCGTGATAAATTTTTGACAACCATTTGACCGGGGCGGGGTCGTTTTCCCGCAACTCCATTTCCCAGCTGAAACAGTCAAGCGCTCTGTCGTACTGCCCGAATTCAAAATACAATTCCCCGAGCAGGGATTGCTTGTCGGGATCGTCCGCCATTTGGTGCATTTGCTCCACTTTGCGGATGGCCGGCAAATGCCCGGCTGCTTTCTTGAACGGAAGCAGCCATTCCAGTATATAGGAAGTGTCCCGGTGCTGTAACAAATAGGAAATGCATTTTACCACGAATTTCTCTGCCTGTGCCGGATGCCCGGAAAAGAGCGGGGCAAGCCGGTTCAGTGCTTCTACATCTGTTTCACCATCATCCGGGCTCCATGATTCAAGCATCTTTTCCACTTTTTCCGCCTGTTTCGCACTCAACTGAATCTGTTCCTCAAGCATCATCGGGATCATTTTTTCCAGTTGTTTTGTCTCAATATAAAACTTAAGTAAATCCTGCTGCAGCGGTTCAAACTGCCGGATGCGGGCATAGAGATTTTCCAAAATGGCCATTTTTTCCGCCTCTTCGAAATGCGCGTCCAGCCGTTCAAGGAGCGCTTTGTAACCGGTATCGGTCGGCGACGATTCCATTTGCTCAAGGCTTAACGCGATTTCGTCCGCCCACCGGTTTTGCGCACGCAGCAGGTCGCAAAGTTTTGCAAAAGCTTCGGCATCCGGCATTTTCTCATATAAAAGTTTTTCGGCATAAAGGGGGTCTTTCCGGATCAGTTCGGGTGAATAGGATTGAAAGAGTTTGTCGTACTTAATCAGATTTAAATCGCGGGACATTTGCTTGACCCAGCTTTGCTTCGGCGCAAAATCTTTTAAAATGCGGAGGATGCGCGCGCACTGCAATAGCTGGCCATTGCGGCGGTATTCATAAAAGATGGATTGGATATATTCAAAGAGCTTCCGTTTCGGGACAAACGATTCGAAAAACGTGGCAATCCAGGCGGCTTCAAGTGGCGGGAACAGTTTCTCCATTTTGCCGGTAAGCTGGGCAAAATGAATGGTTTTAAATGAGCAACCCGGCTGGAAAAGCAAATCAATCAGCGGATGGGGAGGTTCGAGCACAATGCAGTCACGGAAAGCCTGTGCCACTTTGGACCCCCGTTTGATTTTGGTTGCGGGTATCGCGTTCAAATAATGGTCCTTGTAAAAAAACACATACCACAGGCGGCCATCATCACCGGTTGCCTCGACAAATTTGCCCTGCAAAAAAACGGCCATCCTTTCTATATCCGCGTGAACCACATGTTTGCGGTCTGTAATGGTCAATTGGGCTGCCATAAAATCCCCTCCTTGATAGTTTGATTATACCATACGAGAGCGGGATTGCGACCATCGGATATTTCGGAACAGGTTTACGATGTTGAAGGATCGCGGGCCGTTCTAAGAAAGATTTTAGACCCGGTTTTGGCTCTGAACCACAAGTAAAAGGTCCGTGGTCTCTCATCTGTGCAAAGTAAAAAAACCGCTGCATGTGGGGGAAATGCCAATTTTTAAATGAACAGGATTAAATTGCAAAACGAATTGATATGCGTTCCGGCCCCGGGTCAGCATTTCAGTACCTTCACGAAAAACTTCACGTACGTCCTTTTATTTAGGGTTTGCTGAACAAATCCGATTCTGAGTTGGTACCCAATTTGTCAACAAGATCTGTCTCAAATATAGCCTTTCTTCACATAGAACGCGTCTAAGTTAAGGAAGCGCAGAAAAAAGGAGGTCTTTCTTAACGTCTACGTGAAGGAAGCGAGGAAAAAGGAGGCCTTTCTTCACATAGAACGCGTCTAAGTTAAGGAAGCGCGAAAAAAGGAGGTCTTCCTTAACATAGAGCCTGTCTGAGTGAAGGAAGCGCAGAAAAAAGGAGGTCTTCCTTCACGTAGAGCCCGTCTAAGTTAAGGAAGCAAGCAAAAATAAAGGCCCTTCTTAACATAGAGCCCGTCTAAGTTAAGGAAGCGAGGAAAAAAGAAGGTCTTCCTTCACGTAGAGCCCGTCTAAGTGAAGGAAGCGTGGAAAAAAGACGGCCTTTCTTCACATAGAACGCGTCTAAGTTAAGGAAGCGCAGAAAAAAGGAGGTCTTCCTTCACATAGAACGCGTCTAAGTTAAGGAAGCGCGGAAAAAAGGAGGTCTTCTTTAACATAGAACCCATCTAAGTTAAGAAAGCGCGAAAAACGAAGGTCAATCTTAACATATTCTAATCATTGAAACAGCTTTCAATCACAAAGTTTTCCTATATTTTGCATTTAAAGTTTCACAAAATCCTCAGCATCCCTTGCCGATTCTGTAGGTTTTGCTTATTCAGCAAGCCCTATTTCATGTGCAAATTTTTACTCTGCCGTGTTCCATGACGAAGCAAACAAAACAGTTTCTGCAGCCGCCAAGCAGATGCAGGCATATCCGGGAAGGATGGAAAAGAACGATAAGAGTTACAATTTCTTACAATCCAAATTTTTTCTTAATTTGTTATATTTCTATATTGATAAATTTTCAATGAAAAGTATAATAGAATTATGCAATTATCCAAAAATTCTTGGGGAGGATGAGAAATGAGCATCTTTCAGACAAAAGCAATCGCAAACCTTGTAGAAGGGACCCAGGGCAAGCAAGGGCTGAAAAAAGCGCTTGGTGCACTCGATCTCACTTTGCTCGGGATCGGCGCCATTATCGGCACAGGGATATTCGTGCTGACAGGTGTGGCTGCAGCAAACTATTCCGGCCCTGCACTCGTTATTTCCTTTATCCTGTCGGGGCTCGCATGTGGATTTGCTGCCTTGTGTTATGCAGAATTTGCATCAATGGTGCCGGTTGCCGGAAGTGCTTATACTTACGGGTATGCGGCGCTGGGTGAATTTTGGGCATGGATTATCGGCTGGGATTTGATTTTGGAATACGGCCTGGCTGTTTCAACCGTTGCGATCGGCTGGTCCGGATACGCCGTGAACTTGCTTGGAAATCTCGGAGTTCATCTGCCAAAAGCGCTGACGCTTGCACCGATGGACGGTGGCATTGTCAACCTGCCGGCCATTCTCATTATCGCTCTAGTTGCCTGGCTGTTGTATTCAGGGGTCCAGCAGACATCTCGCCTGAACGGCATCATCGTAGCCATAAAAGTAGCCGTTGTCCTGCTGTTTGTGGTGCTTGCTGTCGCACATGTGAAACCGGTCAACTGGCATCCGTTTATGCCGTTCGGATTTAAAGGCGTGCTTTCGGGCGCAGCGGTTATTTTCTTTGCTTACATCGGCTTTGATGCTGTATCGACAGCTGCAGAAGAAACGCGCCGCCCGCAAAAAGACGTGCCGCGCGGAATTTTGTTCTCCTTGTTAATTTGTACCGTGTTGTATATCATCGTTTCCGCCATTTTGACAGGCGTTGTCAAATTCAGCATTTTCAGCAGGCCGGAAGCTGCTTCTGCTCCCGTTGCGTATGCATTGCAGCAAATTGGCATTCACTGGGGTGCGGCACTGGTTTCCGTTGGGGCCATTTGCGGGATTACTTCCGTATTGGTTGTTATGGCATACGGGCAGACGCGTGTATTGTTTGCCATGTCGCGTGACGGACTTTTGCCTAAAATTTTTTCAAAAGTCAGTGAAAAGAGAAAAACTCCAGCGACTTCAACTGTTTTGGTCGGAATCGTCACCGCGATCACAGCCGGGTTCCTCCCGATCAATATTGTGGCTGAGATGACCAATATTGGGACGCTTGCTGCATTTGTGATTGTATGCGTGGCAGTCATTGTGCTCCGCTATAAACGCCCGGATCTGGAACGTCCGTTTAAAACACCGCTTGCCCCGGTTATACCGGCTCTCGGTGCAATTACTTGCGGCATATTGATCGCAAGCCTACAGCCGGCAACCCTGATCCGCTTCGTTGTCTGGTTCGCAATCGGCATGGTGATCTACTTCGGATACAGCATCCGCCACAGTGAGCTGCAACAAGAAGCGAAAAAAACAGCGTAAAACCAAAAATAGATGGCCTGTTTCAACAGGTCATCTATTTTTTTGAATTTTTTGCGTTTTATTATTTATCGTTCACAACAATGTAAGCCGCTTTGACTGGCCCGTGCACGCCGACGATCAAGTTCATTTCAATGTCAGCAGAGTTGCTTGGGCCGGTAATAAAATTGATGCATGACGGGACGGTTTCCCCGTTTTTGATCTTTTCGCGGATCTGTAAGGCGGCCTGCGTCATGCGCGGGACAATCGTGCTTTTCGGTACAATCGCGATATACGTCTTCGGCAGCAGGCTGACCGACCGGCCGCGTTCTTTGCTGCTGAACAAAACCACTGTGCCGGATTCCGCCAATGTGATATCACTGAACGTAATCCCGACATTCGCTTTTTCGCACAGCGCAATATTTTTTTCGCCGATTTCGGGATCCCAGACATGGGTTTCGATTCCCATTTCCGGCCAGCCTTCCTCAATCAGCGGGGTTAAGCCGAATTCCCCGAACCGCTTGTCATTCCAAAGCGAGACAGGCCCGCCGCCGTACAGTTCTACGACTTCGTTTAATTTTCCGGGCAAAGTTTTTGCATCCGTTTCAAAAAAATCAACATGGACACTGAGCGACTGCTGGCGCAATACTTCCAGCAGTTCCTCCTGGTTTGCATTTGGCAGTACATCATATTGCGGCTTATGCTTGTAATCCGGACGGGCAACGCCGGATACAACCGGTTTGCGGCCGAGCCTGCCGGCAATATTATTTAAAAATGCATCCCGGTTTTGGATGGCTCCGTTCATTTTTTCTGCCCCCTGTCTTTCTCCCGCTTTTCAAACCAGTCACGGAAAGGTTCTTTGTTCGGCGCAGG
This sequence comes from Weizmannia sp. CD-2023, assembly GCF_036225245.1. NCBI lineage: Bacteria > Bacillati > Bacillota > Bacilli > Caryophanales > Bacillaceae > Heyndrickxia > Weizmannia sp. CD-2023. The sequence goes on along the minus strand of NZ_JARTJQ010000087.1, from coordinate 46,345 downwards.
GAAATCGCGCACATCCGTCCACGGTTTCATCGGCCCCGGTCCTTTATGGATCAAATCGTCTTTTAAAAACGGACGGACGACTTTGGAAGCCATTTTTGCCCCGGCCCCGTAAAGTCCAGGTTTTGAAGCGCCGACGCCGAACGCTTTCATCAACAGCCGTTCTGCTACCGGTGAGCGTTTTTCTTTTTCCGCGATCACTTGGCGGTGCTTAATCAAAAGCTCATGCAGCGGAATTTTCACCGGGCAGGCTTCTGTGCAGGCTCCGCAAAGCGAAGAGGCGTACGGGAGTTCTTTGTATTTGTCGTATCCGCCTAAAAGTGGGCTTAATACCGCGCCGATCGGTCCTGGGTAAATGGAGCCGTACGAATGGCCGCCGATATTCCGGTAAACCGGGCATACATTGATGCAGGCTGCACAGCGGATGCACTGCAGCACCTGTTGGAATTCCGTCCCGAGAATATCGGAACGCCCGTTGTCGACAATCACGAGGTGGAATTCTTCCGGCCCGTCGACTTCGCCTGCTTCTTTCGGGCCGGTCACAGTTGTAATATAGCTCGTCAGCCGCTGACCGACCGCGCTCCTCGTTAACAGGCTCACCAAAACTTCGAACTCTTCGTAAGTCGGGACAAGCCGTTCCATCCCCATCACAGCGATCTGTGTTTTCGGAAGGGTTGTGACCATGTCGGCATTCCCTTCATTTGTGACAAGGCCGACCGAACCGCTTTCGGCAATGGCAAAGTTACAGCCGGTAATCCCAATTTCCGCCGATAAAAATTCTTCGCGCAAAACTTTACGTGCAAACGCGGCCAGTTCCTCCGGTTTTTCCGTGCCGGTATAGCCGAGACGGTCGCGAAACACGTCGCGGATTTGATCTTTGTTTTTATGCAAAGCCGGCGCGACGATATGGGAAGGATGGTCGCCGGCCACCTGTAAAATGTACTCGCCGAGGTCGGACTCGACAACAGTGCTGCCCGCTTCCATCAGGGCTTCATTCATGCCGATTTCTTCCGTCACCATCGATTTCGATTTAATCACTTTTTTCGCGTTTTTTTTCTGCACGACTTCCTTAATATACTGGCTCGCTTCTTCAGCGGTCTGGGCAAAGAAGACATGGCCGCCGCGTTTTGATACATTTTCGCTTAATTGATATAGATAATAGTCCAGATTGTTTAAAACGTGTTGGCGAATTTCTTCACCGAGCGAACGCCATTCTTCCCAGTTTCCGAGTTCATTGGCTGCCGCCAGCCGGTTGGTTTGCAGCCGTTCCTGGGCACTGCGGACGGCACCACGCATAAAATCATCGTTGATGCCTTCTTCGACCCTGCCTTTAAATTTTTCATCACTAATCGATAAACCCATTTTTTTCACCCCTTTGCCGTTTTTTAATCTCTGCTGTTCAAAACTTCTGCAATATGCATAATTTTCATCGGTTTGCCTTTACGCGTCATCCGGCCGCCAATATTCATTAAACAGCCGCAGTCGCCGCCGATTAAAACGTCAGCACCGGTTTCTTCGACGTGCTCCACTTTTTCGTCCACCATTTGCTCGGAGATTTCGCTCATTTTCACGGAGAACGTGCCGCCGAACCCGCAGCATGACAATGCATTAGGCAGTGGCACAAATTCAAGGCCGTCCACATGTTTTAACAGTTTCATAGGCGCGTCTTTTACTCCGAGCAGGCGCGTCATATGGCATGATGGATGGTAGGTGGCCTTTGCGTGCAGGCTTGCCCCGACGTCTTCCACTTTTAATACATCCACGAGAAATTGTGTAAATTCGTATGTTTTCGCAGCGAGCGCTTTTGCTTTTGGTTCCCACACCGGGTCGCCTGCAAAAATTTCCGGGTATTCTTTAAACATGTATGCGCATGAGCCGGAAGGAGATACGACGTAATCTGCGTTTTCGAACGCTTTCATCATTTGTTTCATCGCAGGTTTTGTATCTTCCAGATAACCGCTGTTATAGGACGGCTGCCCGCAGCAAATCTGGCCTTTTGGAAGATCAACTTCACAGCCCTGCCGCTCCAGCACTTCCACCATTGCTTTCCCGACATCCGCTTTGAACATGTCGACAAGGCAAGTGATGAACAAACTCACTCTCACAATATTCACCTTCTTAAAGTATTAGGTCAATCATCAGATGACCGGATTACAGTTATTATACTCCTTATAGTGAAAACTTGGCAATGAAAGAAATATAGGTTTTAAAACTTTTGCCCTACGAAACGGCAGTTCTGATTGGTTTCCATTCCGGAATCGAAAAGTTAATTCCATTCTATATATTTATTTTAATGGAAAGATACAAATAAAACACCTGATTTACCGCTTTTTTTCGGTACGGTCGCAAACTTGGAGATCAGGTTTTACCCTGGATTGGTTAGCATTTCCTTTTCTCTCCATCCGGCAGCATTGCCTGATTGATCTTGTCCTGACATCCCCGGTTTTGGTTTGTGCACTTGTAGGCTTCCCATCAAATTCCAAATCATTGTTTTACCACATTAGTAATTTATCACTTTACCAAGATAAAGAAATGCGTTAAAATAATGACATAAAATGAAGCGAAACCAAACCAACACAGAGGGTGAACATATATGAATAAAAAATGGGGACTTTGGACTTTAACCACGTTCGTTGTCGGCAATATGGTGGGCGGCGGGGTCTTCATGCTGCCGGCTAATCTCGCAAATAAGGCAGGGGCGCTCGGTTCAACACTTGCGTGGGTGCTGACCGGCTTTGGTGTTTTGATGATTGCGCTCGTGTTCGGAAACTTGGCCATCCGGAAACCGGAACTGAAAGCAGGACCGCAAAGCTACGCACAGTCGCTTTTTAAATCGAAACAGGCAGGCCGGGTCGCCGGCTACAGCATGGCATGGGGCTACTGGGCAGCGAACTGGGCGGCAACGGCTTCCGTCATTATTTCGTTTGCGGGTTATTTAACGACATTTTTCCCGATTATGCAAAGCACGAAAATCCTGTTTACGCTCGGATCTTTCCAAATGGAGACCGGAAAATTTTTGACATTTGCTGTGTGTACAGTCATGCTTTGGGGGATTCAATCGATTCTGTCGCATAGCTTTAACAGCGGCGGAAAAATGAATCTTGTCGCGACGGTCACAAAAGTACTCGGCTTTATGATGTTTATCGTCATTACCGTTTTTGCATTCGATGCCGCGAACTTCGGCAATGCGAAAGCTTTTACCGATGCGGACGGCCACGCTGTTTCTCTCTTCGGGCAAATTAACGGCGGCGCCATCTCCACATTGTGGGCGTTTATCGGCATAGAATCGGCAGTAATGCTGTCAAATCGCGCGAAATCACAAAAAGATGTGAAAAAGGCAACGCTTCTTGGCCTGTTGATCTCGATCCTGATTTATGTCGGCATTACCCTGCTGACAATGGGCGCTTTGTCGCAGGCTGAACTGCGCGTTTCACATAAGCCGCTTGTCGATGCGCTCGGTCAGGTGCTCGGTGCAAACGGCCAGTATATTTTAGCCACACTGGCGCTCATTTCCTTGTTCGGTTCAACTGTCGGTTGGATTATCGTCAGCTCCGAAGTGCCGTACCAAGCGGCAAAGGCCGGCCTTTTTCCGGCATTTTTCGGGAAAACGAACAGAAAAGGATCACCGTCCCGTTCGCTATTGGTAACAAATATCATGACGCAAATCTTTTTATTCTCCACTGTGTCGGACACCATTTCGGAAGCGTATGATTTTGCCATTGTCGTGGCAACACTGGCTTATTTGATCCCGTATCTTGTATCGGTTATTTACCAGTTGAAGCTGGTGGCAGCCGGTGAAACTTATACGTCGCTAGGCGCTCGCACAACAGACGGTATCATTACCGGTATTGCGCTAGTGTATTCGGTATGGGTCATCATTACCGGCACTGCCGATTTAAAAACGTTCTTCCTCGGCATCGGGCTGTTTGTCATCGGCCTGGTTTTATACCCGGTTTTGATGCGGGAAAATAAAGTATATAAAGAGGTGCTGGAGTAACTGCGACCCGTTGGGAAAACTGCTTCCTGACGGGGCTCCTTTGCTTAGGCTAGTCACCCGGCCACAGCTACGGCGAGATGACTCAGAAGTGGAGGCGGGTTGTAACCCCATTTCTTAGGTTCCTTTCTTGGCCGGTTTCCAACGGTCCGCCACTATGACCAGTTGATTCAAGTGGAGGCGGGTTGTAACCCCGTTTCGCAGTCTCCGTTCTTGTGCCGGTTTCCAAGGGATCGACACTATGGCGAGATGATTCAGAGGTGGAGGCGGATTGTAACCCCATTTCGATTCTTGTGCCAGTTTCCAATGGTCGGTCCGCCGCTATGGCGAGATGATTCGGACGGAGACGGGTTGTAACCCCCATTTCGCAGTCTCCGTTCTTGTGCCGGTTTCCAACGGTCCGCCACTATGACCAGTTGATTCAAGTGGAGGTGGGTTGTAACCCCATTTCGATTCTTGTGCCAGTTTCCAATGGGCTGCCACTATGCCCGAGATGATTCGGACGGAGACGGGTTCAACCCCCATTTCGATTCTTGTACCGGATTCCAATGGATCTACACTATGGCCAGATGATTGGAACAGAGGCGGTTTTCAATCCCCGTTTCGCAGTCTCCATTCTTGTGCCGATTTTCAACGGTCCGCTATGGTCAGATGGTTCGGAAGCGGAGGCGGGTTTTAATCCTCTCATTTCGCAGGCTCCCATCAAAAAGAAAAGGATGCCCTATAAAGGACATCCTTTTCTTTTTACAAACTCATCTTCAAAATTTCCCGCACATCTTCCTTGCCCAGTTTTTTAAAGTTGCCGATCGGGCCGAATGGCAAAGCTTTTTCTGCCATGACGTCGAGCTTGTCATCGCCGATATTGTAATCTGCAAGCCGGCTTGGCGCGCCGATTTCGTTAAAGAAAGCGCGGACTGCATCAATGCCAGCAAGTGCAATTTCCTCATCCGTTTTCCCTGCAGGATCCACGCCCCATACCTCAACGGCAAACCGTTTGAAACGCGGGATATTTTCTTTATAGACGTACTTCATCCAGTTCGGGAAGATGATCGCAAGCCCGCCGCCGTGCGGGATATCGTAAACAGCGCTGACGGCGTGCTCGATCGAGTGCGTTGCCCAGTCGGTTTCCACGCCGGTCGCAAGCAGGCCGTTGAGCGCAAAAGTGGAGCTCAGCATTAAGTTTGCGCGCGCATCATAGTCCTCAAGGTTTTGCAGCACTTTACGCGCATTTTCGATCACTGTTTTCATAATCGTTTCTGCAAAACCGGTTTGCAGCGGAATTTCTTTTGTATGCGAAAAATATTGCTCAAATACGTGCGAGAGCGTATCCGAAATGCCGTAAACAGTCTGGTTACGCGGCACGGTAAACGTATTTTCCGGGTCTAAAATCGAGAACGTCGGGAAAGTCATGCTTGCTCCGTGTTTTTGTTGCGTTTCCCAGTTCGTAATCACCGAGCCTTTATTCATCTCTGAACCCGTCGCAGCCAGCGTCAGCACAGTGCCAAGCGGCAGCGCTTTTTCCACTTTCGCCTTTCTTTCGTAAAAATCCCATACATCGCCGTCATACAGGGCACCGCCTGCGATTGCTTTCGAACAGTCGATGACGCTGCCGCCGCCGACAGCAAGAATCCAGTCGAGTTCATTTTCGCGGATCAGGGAGATGCCTTTTTTAACGGTGGACAGGCGCGGATTCGGTTCAACGCCCGCAAGTTCGCGCACATGGCAGCCTTTCTTCTCAAAAATTGCCTGCAATTTGTCATACAAGCCGGAACGTTTGATGCTGCCGCCGCCATATACAAGCAAGATCCGTTTTCCGAGCTGGTCGATTTTTTCATCGAGCTTTTCGAGCTGCCCTTTTCCGAAAATCAGTTCAGTCGGGTTGTAAAACGTAAACGGGTTCATCCAATTCCCTTCTTTCTTTGGAGTTTTACAGACAGATTGTACCACATTTTAGGATGCGCCAATCATTTTAAAAGCTTGCATGAGGAAAACAGTCCTTTTCGTTTAAAATTTGAAAGCGCGTTCTGACCGGTATGTAAGAAAACCTGACAACAAATATAAAAATTTTAAAAAAATTAACGAAAAAGTATTGAAAAAATGGCTGACATCACATATGATAATTTATATAACAAAGATGCGTTATAAAATCTAACATCAGAAAGGAAGAGGCAAATGGTTCCTGCAGATTCGGTCTTTATGTTTGTATCGACGGCGCTTGTTTGGGTCATGACACCTGCGATTGCGCTGTTTTACGGGGGGATGGTGAAAAGCAAAAACGTTTTAAGCACCGCGATGTACAGCTTCGGTTCGCTTGGGATTGTATCGGTATTATGGATTCTTGTTGGTTATTCGCTGGCGTTTTCAACCGGCGGCAACGCGATTCTCGGCGATTTAAGCTGGGCGGGGCTGCACGATGTCACGTTTAAACCGAATGCAGATTACAGTGCGACGATTCCGCATAACTTATTCATGATGTTCCAAATGACGTTTGCGGTTTTAACCATTGCCATTATTTCAGGCGGTTTTGTCGGACGGATGCGGTTTTCGGCATACTTGATTTTCATTTCCTTATGGTGCGTGCTCGTCTATGCGCCTGTTGCCCACTGGGTATGGGGCGTTGGCGGCTGGATCCGCAACCTTGGCGCACTCGACTTTGCAGGCGGCAATGTGGTTCATATTTCTTCCGGCGTGGCGGCCCTCATCCTCGCGCTTGTGCTCGGAAAACGGAAAGAATCCGAGACCGGACGGCATAACTTAATGCTTGTCCTGATCGGCGGCAGTCTCCTTTGGCTCGGGTGGTTCGGATTTAACGTTGGAAGTGCCTTATCGTTAAATGAAGTTGCTATGTATGCTTTCATCAATACCAATACTGCGGCGGCTTGCGGGTTAATCGGCTGGGCCGCGGTGGAATGGATTGTCAATAAAAAGCCGACATTGTCAGGCGCGATCTCGGGCGGCATTGCAGGGCTTGTAGCGATCACGCCGGCAGCCGGGTTTGTAACGCCAATGGCTTCGATCCTGATCGGCCTGGTTGGCGGCATCGTCTGCTTCTGGGACGTCACGTATTTGAAATCGAAACTCGGCTATGATGATACGCTGGATGCATTCGGCATTCACGGCATCGGTGGCACATGGGGCGGCATTGCAACCGGCCTGTTCGCCTCTAAAGCGGTCAATTCTGCTGGCGCGAACGGTTTGTTCTACGGTGATCCGTCGCTCGTCTGGAAACAGCTCGTCGCCATTGTGTCCACCTATATTTTCGTTGGTATTGTCTCCTTTATTATCATCAAAGCGATCCAATTGTTTATGCCGATCCGTGTTGATGAAGAAGCGGAAAAAAGAGGTCTTGATATTACGTTGCACGGCGAACATGCTTACGGCCAGCCGTACGAAGATGCGGTTTACGAACAGGCTGCAGCAAAATAATAGAAGAAAAGAGCAGGTATATCCGCTTTTTCCAGGCTGCCGGGACATTCCCGGCGGCTTTTATTTTGCTTGGATTGGGAACGCGGTTTAGCACATCATGCCGTTTTCGCCGCAACATTTCCAAAAATCATGTAAAATGGAGATAAATCCTGTTTGGCGGGGGATGGGGATGCGTAAAAGAAAGGTTTCATTGCAGACAAAAATACTGGGGCTTGTGCTGCTTCTGTCTTTTTTGATCATCGGTGCGCTTTCCGGTTATTTTATGGTGCTGGAGCAACGCCAAATCGAACAACAGGAAGGGCGCCTAGCGTTAAATATTGCCAAAACGGTGGCGGCCATGCCGGCTGTTGTGAATGCTTTCCAAAGCAAAGATCCGTCCAAAACGATTCAGCCGCTTGCGGAAAAAATCCGCAAAGAAACCGGCGCCGAGTTTATCGTTGTCGGCAACAGGGAAGGGATCCGCTACTCCCATCCACTCCCGGGTCGGATTGGCAAAAAGATGGTCGGCGGTGACAATGAACGGGCTATTTTGAAAGGGGAATCCTATATCTCAAGCGCAAAAGGATCACTTGGCCCGTCATTAAGAGGGAAAACACCGGTACGCGACCGGAACGGAAACATTATTGGCATTGTATCGGTCGGGTTCATGTTAAGTGATGTGAACCGGCAGACCAACATGCACATGATGAAAGTGGCTGGAGTCGCGTTGCTTGCTTTTTTCGGGGCCATCATCGGAAGCGTGCTGCTTGCCCGGGATATCCGTAAAGACACAATGGGGCTTGAACCGTTCGAAATCGCGTCGCTTTATAAAGAAAAGCGGGCCATTTTACATGCGGTTAAAGAAGGGATTATTGCTGTGGATCGGGAAGGGTTTGTCACTACCATGAACCAGCCGGCGAAAAAAATGCTGCACATTGACGGATCGGTCAGGCGTACAAAGATTGACAAGCTGATACCGCCTTCCATTTTTTACGCCGTGTTAAAATCCGGCAAGCCGCAAATGGACCGGGAAATGGTATGGAAAGACCGGACGCTCATTGTAAACAGTACCCCGATTCTGAATGAACGAGGGAAAGTGCAGGGGGTGGTTGCTTCTTTTCGCGACCGTTCGGAAATTGAACGAATGGCCAATACATTGAGCGAAGTCCGCCAGTACTCGGAAGATTTGCGGGCCCAGTCCCATGAATACGCAAATAAGCTGCATGTCCTTTCCGGGTTGCTTCAGCTTGGAGCTTATGAAGACGCAATTGAATTTATCCGGGAAGAGACGGCATCTTTGAAAAACCAGCACGCCCGTGTTTTTGAGAAGATAAAAGACATGAAAGTTCAGGCGGTTTTGCTCGGCAAACTTGGCAAAGCATCCGAAAAAAAGATTCATTTTGATATTGATCCGAACAGTTCTTTAGAAAGGTTGCCAAAGCAAATCGATGTGATGCGGCTGATTGTCATGCTTGGCAATCTGCTCGACAATGCTTTTGAAGCAGCAGGGAAAACCGATCACCCGACTGTCTTGTTTTTTGCGACAGATATGGGGGATGACATTGTATTTGAAATCAGCGATAACGGGCCTGGCATGGAAGAAGCGGTCCTCGCACATATATTTGAAAGGGGTTTTTCAACAAAAACAAAAGAAACGAACAGAGGGTTTGGCTTATCCAATGCCGCTCATGCTGTGTCCGAACTCGGGGGTTTTATCGAAGTCCACAGCCACCCCGGGGAAGGAACGGTTTTTACGGTTTATTTGCCGAAAAGGGAGGGTGTCGACAGTTGAAAACAATAAAAGCGGTGATCGCCGAGGATGATTTCCGCGTGGCGCTTGTCCATGAAAAATTTCTGGCGGAGTTCCCTTGTTTCGAAGTGGTTGGCAAAGCCTTGAATGCAAAAGAAACGCTGGCGCTTGTGGAGGAAAAGTCTCCGGATTTTTTGCTTCTGGATGTATATTTTCCCGACCGGCTCGGTGTTGATCTACTTCCTGACCTGCGGGCATTGTCGCCGCATCTCGATATTATGATGATTACAGCCGCTGCGGAAAAGGATTTTATCGAAAAGGCGCTTCATTATGGGGTGGAACACTATTTAATCAAGCCGGTTTCACTTAAGCAGTTTAAGGAGGCGGTCGAAAAGTATCTGGATAAAAAGCGCCTCCTGGAAACAGCGGGTACGGTGGATCAGGCCTGGGTTGATTCGCTGTTCGGGTCGCCACGCCGGGAAGCGGGGACGCAGGAAACGGAGCTGCCGAAAGGAATTGATGCGATTACGCTGAGCAAAGTAAAAGCAGTGCTAATTCCGGACCAGGGGCAGTCCGCCGAACAGGTCGCTGAAAAAATCGGCGCCTCCCGGACAACCGCCCGCCGCTATTTGGAATACCTGGTTTCCATCCGGACGTGCAGAGCAGAAGTCGAATACGGCATCGTCGGCAGGCCGGAGCGGAAATATTATCTTGTTTAAACGCCTGTACGGCAGGTTGTGAAAACGAGGGTTACAAAAAATGGAAATCGGGTTTTCCATAAGTGTTGGGACCGTGACGGGATACTGGGGAGTACTGGGTACGTGTTGCTCTTGCACGAGGCTCACCGACCATTAGATCGGCCGGCTTCGTTAGCGAGTACTGGGCACATGTTGCTTTTGCACCCTTCCCCCTTTTCTGTTCGTGAACAAAATGAACAAAATAGTCAAAATAGATTTTATACCAAATATGTTGAAAACGCTTACAATGGTTGGTTCATTGGGTAAACTGAAAGAAATGAACGAAGGGGTGGCTGTTTTGTTGGCGTTCATGGGTTTTTTGATGATTATTGTTTTCATGTTTTTGATCATGACGAAGCGGCTTTCCGCCATGATTGCGTTGATGTTGGTGCCGGTCATTTTTGCGGTTATCGGCGGGTTTTGGAAAGGAATCGGGAAGATGGCGATCGAGGGGGTTACAAGCGTCGCGCCGACCGGCATTATGATTTTATTTGCCATTCTTTATTTTGGACTCATGATCGACGCGGGGTTATTTGACCCGGTGATCTCGCAAATATTAAAACTCGTAAAAGGGGATCCGCTCAAAATTGCGATCGGGACAGCGGTTTTAGCCGTTTTGGTATCGCTTGACGGGGACGGCACGACCACCTATATGATTACTATATCCGCGATGCTGCCGCTTTACCAGCGGATCGGCATGAAACCGCTCGTGCTTGCGGGCATTGCCGTTTCCGGATCGGGCGTGATGAACCTGCTGCCATGGGGAGGCCCGACAGCCAGGGCAATGAGCGCGCTCGGCCTCGAGACGTCAGATCTGTTCACGCCGGTGATTCCGTCTATGATCGGCGGCTTGCTATTTGTCTTTCTCCTTGCTTTTTATCTCGGGCGTAAAGAAAGAAAACGGCTGGGGATCATCAGCTCAGAAAATGAAGCAATTTTGGAACAGGCTGCAGCAGTTGCAGTCGGTGAGGGGAATGAATTAAAGCGCCCGAAACTCATTTGGTTCAACGGCCTTTTGACGATTGCGCTGCTTGTTGGGCTCATTATGGAAGTGCTGCCGACAGCGGTTTTGTTTATGCTCGGTTTTGCCATTGCGGCGATGGTCAACTATCCGAATATGGATGTCCAGAAAGAAAGGGTTGCAGCCTATGCTGGAAATGCGATGTCGGTTGTGGGGATGATTTTTGCAGCCGGGATTTTTACAGGCATTTTGTCCGGGACAAAAATGGTTGATGCAATGGCAAACACATTGATTACCCACGTTCCAGCAGCCTGGGGACCGCATTTTGCCGTCATCACGGCAGTCATCAGTGCACCGTTTACCTTTTTCATGTCCAATGATGCATTTTATTACGGCGTTCTCCCGCTCGTTGCAAAAGCAGCAGCAGCGTACGGCATTAGTGCGGAGGCAATTGGCAGGGCATCATTGCTCGGGCTTCCGGTCCATTTGCTGAGCCCGCTCGTCCCATCCACCTATCTGCTGGTCGGCATGGTCGGTGCCGAGTTTGGTGATTTGCAACGTGCTTTCTTAAAATGGGCGTGCGTATCGGCACTCGTTATGATCATTGTGGCATTGGTGATTGGCGTGATTCCATTTTGAAGCAGGAAAAGCGAAAGGATGATGTGTGCCTTTCGCTTTTTTGCACTTGAGGGAGCCTAGGTTTGGTTCCGGTTCTTACAGGCTGGTCTGTGATTTTCGCGGCTCTTTTCGTAAAATGACCTGAAAGAAAAGAAGCCCGTGTTTACGCGTTCACCGAGGTGATTTGCTGCATACGAAAACACGGCTTCCCAAAAAAGCGAGATAGAAGGAAGCGGCGGGGTGGAACAAGCCAACCACTGCTTCTGATACGACGTAAAAAGCGACAACAGGCTTGTCAATTAATCCTTTTTGCCGAATCCTGCTGTGTCCGCAACAATTGCTGGCTGATTGTCTCCTGCTGTGCATCCTGCGCAATCGTGTAGCGCGGACGCCTTTTTGTTTCCTGGTAAATTTTACCGATATACTCGCCGATTAACCCCATACTCATTAACATAAAGCCGCCTAAAAACCAAATGGAGATGATAATCGAAGCCCAGCCGTCATCCGCATGGCCGGAAATTTTTACAAAAAGTGCATACAAGCCGGCGATGGTGCTTGATAAAAAAGTAAACAAACCGACAAGGGTAATAAAGTGAATCGGCACCACACTAAAAGAAGTAAGGCCGTCAAAGGCAAACGCCAGCATTTTTTTGAGCGGATACTTGCTCTCGCCGGCTGCCCGTTCTTTCCGGTCGTAAAGCACTTCGGCCGTTTGCAAGCCGATTAACGGCACCACACCGCGCAAAAATAAATTTTGCTCAGGGAAGCGGGAAAGCTCCTCCAGCGCACGCTTACTCATCAGCCGGTAATCCGCATGATTGTATACGAGATCAACGCCGAGTTTTTTCATTGCCCGGTAATACCCCTGGGCAGTCGCTCTTTTAAAAAAGGTATCTTTCTCCCGCTTTTTCCGCACGCCGTACACAATGTCACAGCCGTCGTGAAACTTCAATAGAAATTCGCGCATAACCGAGATGTCATCCTGCAAATCAGCATCGATGGAAATGACACAGTCAGCCTCTTCTTTTGCTGTTTCGAGCCCGGCAAGCAGCGCTTTTTGGTGCCCGAAATTGCGCGAAAGCTTCAATCCTTTGACAAGCCGGTTTTTCCTTACAATTTCCTCGATCATCGTCCATGTCTGGTCACGGCTGCCGTCATCGACAAACAAAATACTGCTTTTCGGGCTGATCAGGCCTTCGTTCATCAAGGAATACACCATTTCCGTCAGCTGGCGTTCCGTTTCGTATAAAACAGCTTCTTCGTTGTAACAGGGAACGACAATGGTCAGTACTGGATTTTCCACGTTAGCAACCTCCAACAAACAGTATTACGGATAGGTTTTGCCAGCGTGCATCACTTTATGCTTGAAAAAGGGAAATGAAGAAAAAGAATGGCAAGATGAGAGATTATGCGGTCTTCTCTATAAAATAACTTAAGTTTTTACATCAACCCCGAGCACCCATTTGGCATGAGTACTACTTTTTGTGGCAGGCAACAGAACGGAAAAAAACATGGAATGGCAAAAGAGAACAGACCAGACATTGGAAAATCAGGTGGAAACGTGGTATACTAAGATGCGGAGTGCAACGGATGGGGAATATATATTTTACCATCTTAATTATATCATCTCCTCATCCCATTGTCAAATTTATTGGCTTGCGGTGCTACATTTTTCCCTACTGGTTGGGATGCCGGGGTATACCGCTTCATGCCATATAAAATGAACTTATGTTTTGACATCAAGCCAATTTGCATGATGACTACTTTTACAGCAGGCAACAGAGCTAAGATAGTTTGTTCATTTTTTTAAGAAAAATTTTCTATACTCTTACTGTCAGGAAGGGGCCGGTTCTATGCCACACGATGAAGAATGGTTAAAGGAACAAAAACGCGTTGATGATACAATTGAAAAAATGAAGCACGAAAAGGATACACTGCTCTCCAAAGTAAGGGCTGTCCGCGGCGAGGCACAGGAAATCCGCAATACGTTCTGGGAAGACGTAACGGTGAACCTCGATGAGCCGGATGATGTCGTAGAAACATCGGCGAGCGTCCGCCAGCAGGCAGAACTCCTTGCTGAACGCGAACGAAGCTATGGGCATATGGAAAAAGATGTGAAAAAACTTGATCGCCTCATTTATTCTCCATATTTTGCCCGCGTCGATTTTCATGAAGAAGGGGAACCTTCCGAGCCCATTTACATCGGCATTGCTTCCTACCGGGATGAGGATGAGTATCTCGTTTACGATTGGCGTGCGCCAATTTCCAGTATTTATTATGACGGAGTGCCCGGCCCGGTTTCGTACCAGGCGCCGGACGGCAGGCGCGAAGGCATCATGGATTTGAAACGGCAGTTTTTAATCCGGCGTGGCCATATTGAAGCGATGTTTGATACCGGTGTCTCGATTGGCGATGAAATGTTGCAGGAAATGCTTGGAGCAAATGCAAATACCCATATGAAAAATATTGTGGCGACGATTCAGAAAGAACAGAACCGGATTATCCGTGGTGTTTCCAGCAATCTTCTGTTCGTGCAAGGGGCCGCCGGAAGCGGAAAAACATCGGTTGCCCTGCAGCGGATTGCGTATTTGCTGTACCGTTACCGCGATTCGCTCCATTCCGAGCAAATGGTTTTATTTTCGCCGAACCAGCTATTTAATCATTATGTGTCAAAAGTGCTCCCGGAGCTCGGGGAAAACAATATGCAGCAGACGACTTTCCTGGAATTTGCCCAGGCACGTGCCGGCAAAAAGCTAAAAGTCGAAAGCCTGCTCGAACAAATGGAAGAAGCGCTCGAAGGCAAAGCCGAAAATAGGAAAGAAGCACAAATCAAAGGCAGCCTTGCCTTTTTCCATGCAGTTCGGGATTATGTGGAAAAACTTTTAAACGGCGGCATCCTTTTCCGCGATATCCGTTTTAAAGGCGAGACGATCGTGGCAAAGGAAAAAATTGCTGAGATGTTTTATGCCTATGATAAAAGTTACTCGCTGTCGAACCGGTTTCAGCTTGTCAGCAAAAAGCTGCTGAAAGAACTGGAACAGATTGCAAAAGAAGAGCGGAAAAAGCCATGGGTGGAAGAAGAAATGGAACTGCTCGGGACGGAAGCTTTCCTTGCCGCTCATCAATATGCCGAGCGCAAATCGCGCAAGAGCAATGATGCGTTCAGCGAGTCCAATTATGAGAAAGAATTTCTGGCGCGTAAAATTGTCAACCGCCGCTTCAGCTCGATCCGAAAACAAATTAAAACGTTTCATTATCTCCATATCCGTGCCCAGTATCTGGACTTTTTACGGCGCGCACCAGAATTTGTTCCCGGTGCGGAAGAACGGCTTGATGTAAAAACGCGCGCCGCTTTCCGTGATGGCTGGTTGCCCTATGAAGATACCGTGCCGTTTTTGTATCTCTTTGACCTTTTGACAGGCAAAGCTACGAGCAGTTCGATCAAATATGTGTTTATTGATGAAATCCAGGATTATTCGCCGGTCCAGCTTGCCTATTTGCGCTATTTGTTCCCGTACAGCAAGTTTACGATGCTCGGTGACTTGAACCAGTCCATATTCGGCACAAGCGGCCGTTCGCAGATGGAGCTGATTAAGGAAATTTTCGGTGAAGAAAAAGCGCAGGTCGTATACTTGACGAAAAGCTACCGTTCGACTGCCCAGATCACCCGCTTTACGAAAGAAATTTTAGCGGGCGGGGAGAAGATTGAATGGTTTGAACGCGAAGGCGATTTGCCGGTTGTTGCGGTGGCCCGCGGCAAGGAAGAAGCTTTGGCAAAAGTTGTACGGTTTGCGAAAAAGTACGCAAAAGATAGCAATACCGTTGCGATCATCGGCAAGTCACGGAAACAGTGTGCCGAAGCGTATGAAACATTGCGGGAAGAACTGGATCTGACCTTTATTGAAAAAGAATACAGCGATCTTCCGGAAGGCATCATCCTGATCCCGTCTTATCTTGCGAAGGGGCTGGAATTTGACAGCGTCATCGTGCTCGATGCTTCCGCGTCTGTGTATAAAGATGAAGCAGAACGCACCCTGCTATATACAGTCGGGACGCGGGCAATGCACCACCTTGCCCTTGTCAGCAACGGTCCGGTGACCCCGCTTTTAGATAAAGTGCCCGAGACGCTATACGTAAAGGAATAAGAAACAGGATAACAACGGCCGGCTGCCAAACGCATCAGCCGGCCGTGATCTTTTCCAGTAAGTAAATCGGAACCCACGTTCTATCATGTTTGCGATGCGGAAGCAAATGGCGGGGACCTTTCCACCTGTTTTACGGCTTTCAAAGGGGGGGCTTGTTTTTTTTTTAAAATCAGTGATGGTGTGGCGAAACAGACATCCTTGTTCGCGAAATTTAGCAGGAGTTTTGGGATGGGGTGCAGAAACATTAGAAAAAAGGAAATACCTTTTATATAGGGGGAACTTATGGAAAAGTTTATTAAAATATGGAGGAGTACTTATATTTGGCTTTTGATCTTTCTACCGGTTCTTTTATTCGCAACTTTCGATCATGTCCATATTTCTTTTTTCATCTTAGCCTTTTATTTCTTTGTTCACCTTATCATAGAATTTTATAAAAAAGTTGCAGCCAGGCAAAAAATTGGCACTGTCTGCTTGATCTTGATTTTTCTTTATTTTAGCTTTGTTTATTGAGACCACCAAGGCAGTTGCCCGGGGGATTTCGTGTATGGAGTCACAGCCACAAAACTTTGACATCTATAGACCGGGTAACGGCTTTTGTTATCGACGGTTCTCTTTACGCTCGAAACCTTAGTAAATCTGTTGAACTTCTGGCTAAAGTATTCCCATCACTGCTTTATGGGAGATTCCAAATACTGACAAGGAATTGAATAGACAGCTCTTCATTTATACCTGTTGACTCTGTTTTAATGTGCTCTGCCTAAAAGGAAAACGGATCCCAATCTGGATAAACGCACTTTCGGTTTCAAACACCAGCAAGCGCCCTCCAACCTCGTGGTTTGCGATGCTAATAAAAAAGCGACATGGTTTTGGCCATGTTGCTTTTTAATTCAGTTCGCTATGGTTGATTCCAAAAAAATGTAGTAACGATGACCGGCACAATAACAGCAATCATTAGAACAGCAAGATTCCCGATAATGCTAATTACTTTCATGAAGCCGCCACCTTTGCTACTAAAGGCAAGAATTAATCCAATAATAGGGAACACAGTTAAAATGATGATTGTTATTTGCCCAGGAAATAAGTCCACACCTCCATAAATAGAAATTAAATAAACCAATGCCAAAAAAATGAAGAGCACAAAGGATATTCCTTCGTATTTTTTCACAAAATTTTCTCCCTTTTTTAATATTAGCAGGCGATCCCCGCCATTCCTACGGTTAGAAGCCTTATGACTTCATTTTTAAGATTGATTCTTGCGTTTAAATCTCGGTTTGTATGGCGGGAATGGCAATTCGAGCATTCCCATTCCCGTACTGCCAGGTTTTTAACGTCTTTATTTTGGTAGCTTGTAGCATAACCGAAGTTGGAAACTAGGAAAATTTAGGATACAGCTACTTGGTCCATATTGAACGGAATTTTAGAGGCGTGACGAATATATCACACCTCATATTTTTCAATCATTTTTAAATTTATCAAGCAGAATATGAGATCCATTCATTGGATGATCGTGGATCGTAATAAAGTAATGCTGATCAGAATATATTTTCCGCTCTTTAGGCCCCTCATCAAAGATAATTTCCAAAAAAATATCGCCATCATATTTTTTGTTATTTGCAGCTAATTTCTCGTAAACATAGGGTACCCATACTTCTCCCTGCAATTCTAAGCTTCGATATCCGATTTCCCCAAACCAACAATTAAAAGTCCTTCGCAACAACCGATAATTCCTTTCACCATAATCGTTTTTGGAAAATAAACCTCGAAAATCAAATTTTTCCGCTAGCCAATATTGAATATCTTCTTCCTGTATATCAGAGCGCAAACATTCCCTCCATATTTCTTTACCCTTTTCTAAAAAAGACTTCCTATCAATAAAACCTTCGCTTTCAAGAGGCAGATAGGGAAACTTATTACCTTCATTTTCCAAATTGGTATAAGCGTTATGAATATAGATTAAAAAATTAAAGTTATAATTAATGACATCTCCTACGTTGATCACAATATTACCCTTTTCTGTATGGTGTTGGGGCACCGATACTTCAGCATTGGATACGATCCCAATTTTATAAGCTAAAGGTATCACCGCTTATCTTTTACTATTTTCTTTTGGATATAACCAGCCTGACAATTAAGTAACCGGGTTCTTATTTTTTTCTGGATAGATAGCTGGTAAGAGTAAAACCACCAAGCAATAGAATGCATAGAGCTAAGATCATATTCTCAATTGAAACAGACTTTATACCAAGTACAGCCATTACTCCTAAAGCAGCTATTACAAAAATCATAATCTAAAAAAGAAATATTCTGTTATATTTTTTTCTATTTTCGATAGTACGTTCATCTTCTACTACCTCATCATCGTCCTCTTGTTTTTTTAAATCCCTATTATATTCCCAGACTCCAAAGATTGCAATTACATCACCAACAAGTGACCAAATTGGGAAGGGATGCTCAAATATAGCAACAAATATATTAATTACAATTACAGTAGCAATACATAACCAAATATTTAGTGGCTTTCTTTTATAATTAGACGGCACTGTCTTCACCCTCCTCTAAAAAGAATATTTCTTCTACATTTTTGCCGAAAAACTTAGCAATTTTAAGCGCAAGCTCAAGACTGGGATTATAACGGTGATTTTCAATCGTAATGACTGTTTGCCGCGTAATTTTTAATTCTTTTGCAAGCTGTTCTTGCGTTATCCCGATTTCTTTTCTTAGTAACTTAATGTTGTTTTTAACCATAGCTGAGTAGCTCCTGATATGTATAAGTTTAAATGATTTTTCCTTTCCTCAATAAAGTAAGAGTATCTTTACAACCAGTATATCCGGTTTATTCAAAAATGTAAACATATTTTTACGTAAAAACATCTTTACATCAATGTCTTTACCGTTTTTGTTTGAAAACTCAATTTTGGGGATGCAAAATTACCTATAAAAAAAACCTATTTCAAAATATGTTGCTTTTAAAACCCGATCCTATACAATATACACGTGGAAAATGGCCTAAACTGAATAAAAAGAGAGCTGGCTTTTATGCAACCAAATGAGCCACTTGGTCTGATTCATATGCCCTTAGCTGCGCGAAACATTCACTCATCTTTTTCACGATGACAGCAGAAAATGAAAAATTCCCGGGGACAGTCCCCTCAAAAGACACGATTCACACACAGCCGGGAAAATCTTGACATATACACAATGCGTACCGGCCCATCGTACGTGGTAAACTAAATTTGCATAAACATAAGGAGGAGAAAAAATGGCCTTTTCTCAAAGAATTCTTCCGGCTTCTGTCAACATGAAGGAGTTTGAAAGGTTTTTAAAAAGTGATTATGAAATCGGGATTTTTCTGGAGCTTCACATTTCACAGCTCAAATATGTCGCGGCAATGGCAAAGGCGGAAGGCAAAAAAATGATTTACCATGTGGACTTGATCCAGGGCTTGAAGAGTGATGATTACGCAACGGAATATTTATGCCAGGAGTATCAACCTTTCGGGCTAATTTCCACGAAAGCCAATGTCATACAAAAAGCAAAGCAAAAGGGAGTCGTGTCGATCCAAAGAATGTTCCTGATTGATTCGCATGCGCTTGAGAAAAGTTACAAATTAATTGAACGGACGAAACCTGATTATATTGAAGTTTTGCCGGGAATCGCGCCATGGATGATCACCGAAGTAAAAGAACGGCTTGGCATTCCAATTTTTGCAGGCGGGTTGATCCGTACGCGGGAAGATGTGGAAAAAGCATTGAAAGCCGGAGCGGAAGGCATCACTACCTCGGACACGGAATTGTGGGAAGCCTTTTTGGAAAAGAAATAAAGATAAGCGGCTGTTCCGGGCGGCCGCAGTGGTTTTTTTGCATGGGACGGCACCCGGGTGTACAGCGGGCATATTGACAAGCCGACTCCTAACCAGAAGTGGAAGCGATGTGAAACATTCTCCCATTGGAGCCGAATGCAGCCCAGCGGAATCCTAAGTCTGCTGGCAAGGATGTCCGCTTCTTTCAACAAAATCTGGAAAAATCCGGTATATATTTTTTGTGAACATGGATTGACAAAATTTAAAGTAAGCGTTATCATCATACATAAGTTAATAAACTTGGCAGGAGAACAAAGAGATCCACTCCATTCGCAACAAATTTGCGGGCGTCGTGGGTTTTTTTGTTCTTTTTTTGATGAAAGGGACCGGATTATTGCCGGATCAGCTTTTAATTCATTCGAAATGGAGGAAGGGCTATGAATTCATATTTAGCAGAATTGGTTGGCACAGCCATCCTGATTATTTTTGGTGGCGGTGTTTGTGCCAATGTCAATTTGAAAAAGTCATTTGCCTACCAGAGCGGCTGGATTGTCATTTCGTTCGGGTGGGGACTTGGCGTCGCCATGGCGGCTTATGCAGTCGGAAAATACAGCGGTGCCCACTTAAATCCCGCACTTACCGTCGGGCTTGCATTTAACGGGGATTTTCCATGGTCGAAAGTGGCCGGGTATATTTTGGCGCAAATGGTCGGAGCCATGATCGGCGCTGCCGTCGTATTTTTTCACTTTTTGCCGCACTGGAAGGAGACGGACGATCCGGGAGCCAAACTTGGCGTATTTTCGACCGGGCCGGCCATTCCAAACTATTTTGCGAATCTTATCAGTGAAATGATTGGGACCTTTGTTCTTGTGCTCGGTGTTCTTACGATCGGGGCAAATAAGTTTACAGACGGGCTGAACCCGTTCATCGTTGGCATGCTGATTGTAGCGATCGGGGTTTCACTTGGCGGGACGACGGGTTATGCGATCAACCCTGCCCGCGACCTTGGCCCGAGAATTGCCCATTTTCTGCTCCCGATTGCAGGGAAAGGGCCTTCGAATTGGGGTTATGCGTGGGTGCCGGTTGCCGGTCCGTTGCTCGGGGGTTCTCTCGGGGGCGTTTTTTACCGGGCTGTGTTTAAAAATGATTGGACGCCCGCGTTTTGGTGTGTTTTGCTAACGTGTTTACTTGTATTATTGATAGTATGGATGATAGAAAACAAGAAAAAGAGAGCGTAAGGAGGAAACGGGATGGAGAAATTTATTTTATCCATTGACCAGGGGACAACAAGTTCAAGAGCTATTCTTTTTAACCAAAAAGGGGAAATTGTGCATACAGCCCAGCAGGAATTTCATCAGTATTTTCCACAGCCTGGCTGGGTGGAACATAATGCGAATGAAGTGTGGGCATCGGTGCTCGCGGTTACGACGACCGTTTTAACAGAAGCAGATGTAGAGCCGAAGCAGATTGCCGCGATTGGGATTACCAACCAGCGTGAGACAACGGTCGTCTGGGATAAAAAGACGGGTCATCCGATTTACAATGCGATTGTCTGGCAGTCGCGGCAGACAGCGGATATTTGCGCTGACTTAAAAGAAAAAGGCTATGCTGATATGGTCCGTGAAAAAACAGGGCTCCTCATCGACCCGTATTTCAGCGGGACAAAAATCAAATGGATCCTTGACCATGTTGACGGAGCAAGAGAACGCGCTGAAAAAGGCGAGCTCCTGTTTGGCACAATCGACACTTGGCTGATCTGGAAATTTTCAGGCGGCAAAGCCCATGTTACCGATTATTCAAACGCGTCCCGGACACTTTTGTACAATATTTACGATTTGAAATGGGATCCCGAGCTGCTTGAAATGCTGGACGTTCCTGCTGCGATGCTCCCGGAAGTGAAGCCTTCCTCCCATGTTTATGCACGGACTGCGCCGTACCATTTCTTCGGTGAGGAAATTCCGATTGCAGGCGTGGCGGGCGACCAGCAGGCAGCGCTGTTCGGGCAGGCTTGCTATGAAGAAGGGATGGCGAAAAATACGTACGGCACCGGTTGCTTTATGCTGATGAATACCGGCGAAAAAGCTGTTTCTTCCAAGCATGGCTTGCTGACGACGCTCGCATGGGGTATTGATGGAAAAGTCGAGTATGCCCTTGAAGGCAGCATCTTTGTGGCAGGGTCAGCGATTCAATGGCTGCGTGACGGGATGCGCATGATCAAAGACAGCGCTCAAAGTGAATCGTATGCAGAGCGGGTTGATTCAACAGATGGTGTGTATGTCGTGCCGGCATTTGTCGGGCTTGGGACACCGTACTGGGAAAGCGATGTGCGCGGCTCGGTGTTCGGGCTGACACGGGGCACCACGAAAGAACATTTTATCCGGGCCACGCTTGAATCGCTCGCCTATCAGACGAAAGATGTGCTTGCTGCAATGGAGGCAGATTCCGGACTGCCGCTTAAAACATTGCGTGCGGACGGCGGCGCAGTGAAAAACAATTTTCTCATGCAGTTCCAAAGCGACATGTTAGGCGTGCCGGTTGAGCGCCCGGTTGTGAGCGAGACCACTGCACTTGGCGCCGCATACTTGGCGGGGCTTGCGGTCGGTTACTGGGAATCGCGTGAAGAAATTGCCCGCCAGTGGAAAGTGGAACGCAAATTTGAACCGTCACTCGCGGAAAAAGAACGCGAAGCCTTATATGACGGATGGAAAAAAGCAATCCGTGCAACCATTGCCTTTAAATAGATTTGCAGATTGCTGCAGGCAGCGCGGTAATCTGGCTTAGCCTGCGACCAAATTGGGCAGTCATACGGAAGTGGGCATGCAGTAGGCAACGTGGTTTATCTGGGTTAACCTGCGACCCAAATTGAGCAGCTGTACGGAACCGGGCATGTAGTAGGCAACACGGGTAATCTGGCTTACCCTGCGACCGAACTGGGCAGCCATACGGAAGCGGGTATGCAGTAGGCAACGTGGTTTATGTGGCTTACCCTGCGCTAGCATTGCTGTTGCAGGCGGCCCCTGCTTTTAAAAAGCTTGCAGGGATACCATGGCAATAACACCTTGGATTCTGGGTAGCTGCAATACTAGCAGGCAACTAATAGTTTTGCGTAAGCTTTTACGTAGCCAGCTATTGCGTTGTTATCGCTCATCGTTCTGGCGCCATTGCGTCTATGTTTTAGCCGCAATACTAGCAGGCAATCAATAGTTTTGCGCCAGCTTAACCTGTGAGTTGATGTGGCCAGCTATTGCTATTCGGGCGGCGTTGCCTTCCATGTTTTTCCGGCGCTGCCTTATCTAACGGGGCAACGGCAAGAAACGGGGATTACTACATTTTCCCGGTGCATAACAGCTGAAAATCAGCGGAAGGTCTGTTATAATAAAAACAAGTTCATAAAATGTCAAGAGATGCAGAGAGACCTGGCTTGTTTTATGGGAGTTTTCCATAATGCATGGTTCAGGTCTCTTTTTATTTTATAGGAGGGGACAAAAATGGAATTTTCAGGAAAAGAGCGTGGGGCAGTTTTACAAAACATGAAGGATAAAACGTTCGATCTGCTTGTGATCGGTGGCGGCATTACAGGGGCCGGCATTGCGCTTGACGCAGTGTCGCGCGGCATGTCTGTAGCGCTTGTCGAGATGCAGGATTTCGCGGCGGGCACATCAAGCCGGTCAACCAAACTTGTCCACGGGGGCCTGCGGTACTTGAAACAATTTGAAGTAAAAATGGTGGCGGAAGTCGGAAAAGAGCGCGCCATCGTTTATGAAAACGGCCCGCATGTGACAACGCCGGAATGGATGCTGCTGCCGTTCCATAAGGGCGGGACGTTCGGCGCATTTACAACGAATATCGGCTTGCGGCTGTACGACTTTTTAGCCGGCGTGAAAAAAACGGAACGCCGGAAAATGCTGTCGGCTTCGGAAACCTTAAACAAGGAACCGCTGATCAAAAAAGATGGGCTGAAAGGCGGCGGTTATTATGTCGAATACCGGACGGACGACGCGCGGCTGACCATTGAAGTGATGAAAGCAGCAGTCGCACACGGGGCGCTGGCTGTCAACTATACAAAAGCGGAAGAGTATTTATATGAAAACGGCCGCATCTCGGGGGCCACTGTTCGTGACCAGATCAGCGGGGAAACCGTAAACGTGCGGGCGAAAATGGTCGTCAATGCGACCGGGCCGTGGAGTGACAAAATGCGCAATAAAGACGGGAAAGGGAGCAAAAGCCTCCGCCTCACAAAGGGCGTGCATATTGTGTTTGACCAAAGTATCTTTCCGCTCCGGCAGGCCGTGTATTTTGATACGCCGGACGGCCGCATGGTGTTTGCCATTCCGCGCGGCGACAAAACGTACGTCGGCACAACGGATACATTTTACGACAAAGACCCGATTCACCCGAAACCGCTCCCGAAAGATATTGATTACTTATTAAAAGCGATCCACTTTATGTTTCCAAAAGTCAAAGTGACAGCCCGTGATGTCGAATCAAGCTGGGCCGGCGTCCGTCCATTGATTTACGAAGAAGGAAAAGACGCCTCCGAAATTTCGCGTAAAGATGAAATTTGGGAATCCGACAGCGGCCTCGTGACAATCGCAGGCGGCAAACTGACCGGTTACCGGAAAATGGCGGAAACGGTTGTAGATCTTGTAGCACGCAGGCTTGGCGGCAATTTTCAGCCGTGCCAAACGAAGCACTTGCCGATTTCCGGCGGTGATGTGGGCGGCTCTGAAAATTTGCCGGCGTTTGTCAAAGCAAAAACAAAAGAAGGCGAAGCAAGCGGCCTGTCTGCGGAAGCAAGCCGGGCGATTGCGGAAAAATACGGCACGAACGCGGATCACGTATATGCATATGCGAAAAGCTGGAAAGACGACTATCCGCTACCGCGAGAAGTGTACGCCGTATTGAAATATGCAGTGGAACAAGAAATGGTGGTAAAACCGGTCGATTTCTTCATTCGCCGTACCGGTGCCCTTTTCTTCGATATCAACTGGGTCCGCAAATGGAAAGAGCCGGTTATAACATGGATGGCCGCTGAATTTTCCTGGGATGAAGAGACAGAACAGGCGTACAGGAAAGAATTGGAAGAAGCATTGCGGGAAGCGGTCCCGGAAGTGTAAACTTGTTCCGGGAAAGAGCACAGACCCTGGTTGCGAAAAAGGATTGGTTGACTATTCATATTGGAAGCATACGTCTCAGCGTTCTTGCAAAGACAGCTGGAAAAAGGCAGCGGGCACTGTTCCGCTGCTTTTTTGCGCTTTGCTTGCACCGATATTTTTTAAAAGCAAAATTTTTTTAATATAAAAATAGTGAAAACAGGATAAACCTGTACTATAATAGAAATATAGTTCGTGACACTAAAATGTAAGCGCAAACAGAGGGGATGACAAATGAGGATCAACTTTCGGAATCTTACAGTACAAGTCATTATCGGCATCATTCTGGGGATTATTGTAGGGCTTGTTTCACCTAAATTCGGCGCGGAACTGAATATTCTCGCGCAATGGTTTATTAAACTGATCAAAATGCTCGTCCCGCCGATTATCTTCTTTACGGTCATTATCGGGATCGGCGGCATGGGAGATTTGAAAAAAGTCGGTCGGATCGGCGGCAAGGCGCTTATCTATTTTGAAGTCGTCAGCACGGTTGCGCTCGCCATCGGTCTGATTATCGTGAATTTGATCCAGCCCGGCCATGGCATAGATACAAGCCATGCGAAAACAAGCCAGGTTTCACAATTCGTCACGCAGGCAAAAGACAGCGAACACGGTTTCATCGGTTTTATTTCCGGCATTATTCCGGAAAGCATCGCCGGGGCTTTTGTCAAGGGAGATCTTTTACCAATTTTATTTTTTGCGGTACTGTTCGGGGTTGCTGCCGCATCCCTCGGGGAGAGGGCAAAACCGGTTATCCGCTTTTTTGAAGATATGACGGAAGTTTTCTTTAAAATTGTCGGTATTGTCATGAAAGTGTCACCGATCGCTGCATTCGGGGCAATGGCCTATACAGTCGGCCAGTTTGGCGCAAGCTCGCTGATCAATCTCGGCGAATTAATGGGGTCTGTCTACCTGACAATGATCATTTTTATCGTGCTTGTCCTCGGTGGGATTGCAAAAGCGTTCGGTTTCAACATTTTCAAGTTCATCGCTTATATAAAGGAAGAACTTTTACTCGTGCTCGGGACTTCTTCATCGGAATCGGCGATGCCTTCCCTGATGAGAAAACTCGAAAACTTTGGTTGCTCAAAATCCGTTGTCGGCCTTGTCGTTCCAACCGGATACTCGTTTAACCTTGACGGCACCGCCATCTATTTGTCGATGGCATCCATTTTCATTGCGCAGGCGTATAATGTGCACCTGACGATCGGGCACCAAATTATGCTGCTGCTGATTTTAATGCTGACATCGAAAGGGGCGGCCGGCGTGACCGGTTCCGGTTTCATTACCCTTGCTGCGACTTTGTCTGCGTTCCCGGTTATCCCGGTTGCAGGGATTGCGCTGTTGATCGGCGTGGACCGGTTCATGTCTGAATCACGCGCGCTCACAAATATTATCGGGAATGCCGTCGCGACGGTCGTCATCTCCAAAACGGAAAAAGAATTTGACAAAAATGAAGCACTGGAAACGGCTGCCCATCCTACAGAATCGATTCCTTCTTAATAAGAGGCGCTCCGATTGGGGCCCTCTTCTTTTTTAACATTGGCTTTGGAGAATACGCGGGGTAATTGAGAGATAGTTGCACTTTATTGAAGGAAGGATAAGAGGCGTTCCGAGGGGGGACACTCTTATTTTTTTAACATTGACTTTGACTTTGGGCGGTGTGCTTATTTTTGTGTACAATAGGGTGTGTTGAGGGATTTGTCCAGCAGGCCGCCTGCAGCTACGTAATGATATCTATGAAATTTGGAGAATACCGAGTAATTGAGGGATAATTGCACTTTATTGAAGAAGGGAAGTGAGCGCTTTGGAAAACCTGCGTAAAATGCCGCTTTTTAAAGGACTCGGGGACGCGGATCTGGCTGTGATCGCCGATATATCTGTTAAAAAGCATGCAGAAAAGGATGCGCATATTTTTTTCCAGGGGGACCCGCAGGAAGCCGTTTATTTTATTGAAAGCGGGGAAGTGAAAATTTACCGCACCGATGCGAACGGCAAAGAGCAAGTTGTCACACTGCTTCGCGATGGCGACATGTTCCCGCATGTTGGTTTTTTCCGTAAAATAAGCTACCCGGCGAATGCGATGGCGGTTGTAGACACGAATCTCGTTGCGATCCGGATTACTGATTTTGAAAACGTGTTGCTCAACAATCCGCAGCTGACCATGACTTTATACGGTGTGATGAGTGATGAAATCCTTGACTTGCAGGACCGGCTCGAAGCCCAGATTTTAAACAACGCTTACGAGCAAGTAGTCAAACTTTTTCTGCGCCTCACCCGCACACATGGCGTTCAGGAAAAAGACGGGTTTGTCCTCGTGAAAACCCCGCTCAACAACTCCGACCTCGCCAACATGATCGGCGTCACCCGTGAAACGGTCAGCCGCACGATCCGCCAGCTTAAAGAAAAAAACCTCATCCTCCCGCAGGAAAAAGGCACATACCTCATTCACCAGGAAAAACTGACGGAGGAACTGCTCAGGGTATAAAGATTTTCCCGCCGGTAAGAATTAAAGCAAAGAAAGACAAGGGGGCGTCGTGGGAGCGAAATGTCTTTCATCGGGGTGATGAAGGACAAAAGTAAAGTGCCCGTGCAGCGAAATGTCTTTCATCGAGGTGATGAAGGACAAAAGAGGAGCGCCCGGGTCAGCGAAATGTCTTTCATCGGGGTGATGAAGGACAAAAGAGAGGCGTTCGGGCAGCGAAATGTCTTTCATCGGGGTGATGAAGGACAAAAGAGAGGCGTCCAGGCAGCGAAATGTCTTTCATTGGGGTGATGAAGGACAAAAGAGGGGCGTCCGGGCAGTGAAATGTTCTTCATCAGAGCTATGAAAGACAAAAGTGAAGTGCCCGCGCAGCGAATTGTCTTTCATCAAGGTGATGAAAGACAAAAGGGGGTTGCCCACGCAGCAAAATGTCTTTCATCGGAGTTATGAAAGACAAAAGAGAGCTGGAATCCGAGCAAATTGTCCTTTTGGGGGATTCAAAAAGACAAAAGAAAGCCGGACCCGGGGTGAATTGTCCTTTTGGAGGTCTCAAAAAGACAAAAGAAAGCTGGGATCCGGGCAAATTGTCTTTTTGGGGGATTCAAAAAGACAAAAGAGAGCTGGAATCCGAGCAAATTGTCCTTTTGGAGGTCTCAAAAAGACAAAAGAAAGCCGGACCCGGGGCAAATTGTCCTTTTGAAGGTCTCAAAAAGACAAAAGAGAGCTGGGATCCGTACAAATTGTCCTTTTGAAGGTCTCAAAAAGACAAAAGAGAGCTGGAATCCGGGCAAACTGTCCTTTTGGAGGTTTCAAAAAGACAAAAGAAAGCCGGACCCGGGGCAAATTGTCCTTTTGGGGGGTTCAAAAAGACAAAAGAGAGCTGGAATCCGAGCAAACTGTTCTTTTGGAGGTCTCAAAACGACAAAAGAGGAACGCACGCGCAACGAGTTGTCTTTCCCCGGGGCCAGGAAAGAAAAATAAAAAGCAAACCGCCCCTTTTTAAAAGGCTGCCTGGGAGGACAGCCTTTTAAAAGTCAAACGGCTTCTTCGAGCAACCGCTTAAATAGAATATTATTCTCCAGGTGAATGTGCTGGAATGTATCATTTTCAAAATTTTCAAGGCGGTGGTATACGAGCTGGAATGTACGGCATGCCCCTTCCGGCAACGTATAGTCATTCGTAATTTCGCGGAGCCGGTGCAAAATTTCCCCGACAGCAGCATGTTCTGTTTCAAGATCGGTCAAACCGGCTGTCGCGGCTTTCAGGTTAGCGGCAGTTGGAAGGCTTTCGTATGCACGAATGGCCGGGAATTGTTCGGTATCTTCTTTTTCAGTATGCTCCAGCAGTTCTGTTTTTAATTGGTTAAACAGTTTATGCACTTCGATGAGATGCGGGTGGTTGCCGCCGTGGACACGCATCACTTTTGTTACATACGGGCTCAAGTTTGGCAGTTCCTCGCGCAAAAACGCGTGATGGGTGGCCTGAATATAGTTGACAATTTCCGTATAGCCCGCTTCATTCCAATTTTGCTCAGTGCCTTTTCCGGCATATTGGCCATAAAGGTTGCAAATAGCATCAAGTAGTTCATCTGCTGATAGGTTGCGCTTTTCCGCAGCTTCTTTCACAGACACATTGCCGCCGCAACAAAAATCGATACGATTTGCTTTAAACAGATCCGCCGCTTTTGGGAATAAGGTTACGATTTCCCCGACAGTCTGGCTCGTTGTAAAACGTTCCATCGAATTCACTCCTCCATTTCATTGCTGCCTTCATCATAAACCATCAGCACCTGCTTATTTGTGATGCACATCACAGCAATTGAGGAAAGTTCTTATTTATGTTAAGGAAGCGCGAAAAAACGAAGGCCTTCCTTCATATAGAGTGCGTTTACATTAAGGAAGCGTGGAAAAAAGAAAGCCTTTCTTCACATAGAGTGCGTCTATGTTAAGGAAGCGTGGAAAAACGAAGGTCTTCCTTCACCTAGAGTGCGTCTATGTTAAGGAAGCGCGGAAAAAAGACGGTCTTCCTTCACCTAGAGTGCGTCTATGTTAAGGAAGCGTGAAAAAAAGACGGCCTTCCTTCACCTAGAACCCGTCTACGTTAAGGAAACACAAAAAAAAGACTTCCTTTCTTCACATAGGGCGCGTCTATGTTAAGGAAGCACGCAAAAATGAAGTCCTTTCTTCACCTAGAGTCCGGCTATGTTATTTATATAGAAAAAAAGCATCCCAAAACCTTGGCCATAAGAAGCATGATCTGCCCAAAGAAAAAAGCGCCAATCTAAATTGGCGCCTCCGCAATTATTCCGCTTTGCTTGCTTCTAATTCCACCGTAAATTTGATTTCATCGCCAACGAGGACACCGCCTGTTTCAAGGGCTGCGTTCCAAGTAAGGCCGTAATTGCTCCGTTTTACGGTCCCTTCTGCACTAAAGCCGGCTGTTTCCGCGCCGCTCATCGGGTTTTTCGAAATCCCTTCAAATGTGACTTTAAATGTTTCTTCTTTTGTCACGCCATGAATCGTTAAATCACCGGTAACGTTATAATCATTGTCCCCTGCCTTTGTAACCGACTTGGAAACAAATGTAATATTCGGATATTGTTCAACATCTAAGAAATCTGCAGAACGAAGATGATTATCGCGGTCATCATTTTTCGTATGAATGCTGCTGGCATCAACAATAAAAGAAACTTTTGCATCCGTTAAATCTTGGGGATCAGCTTCGATTTCGGCTTCGAATTTTTGAAAAGACCCTTTTACTTTTGAAATCATCATATGTTTTACTGTGAAATCAATGGTGCTATGTGCATAGTCAACTGCCCATTTTGTTTTTGTCATCCTAAATTCCTCCTGTTTTTAAAACTTACTTTTCGTAACTTAGTTTAATATTGTAAGTGAAAAAAGTCAAGAAAACCGAACCCATTTTTTTAAAAGGGTTCGGTTTCTAAATCTGCAGGTAGGCAGAACCCTGCATGTTAACAGTGTTTTTGCACTTTCTTTCGCAGTATAGTGGTTCTTACACCAGGCAGAATCCTGCATGTTAACGGTGTTTGCGGGAACCAATCCGGGTACGCCGTAAGTCGCGCAAAAGCCGCGTGCTGAAAACCCGCATCAATGCGTGCCAGTCAATAACTGGAGAAGGCAGGTAATCCCAGCCCAAAAATTGCATGCCAACTTATATATAATGATGCCCATTCCATCGCATCTATATACTCCGGCTTTAGCTCTAGGCCAGATTGGACAGGTGCAGCCATTCATTCCTTGACCATTACATATGCTTCAATTCAGTTGTCAACCGAGCTTCGCGGCGCAGCCATTCATTCCTTGGTCATTACATATGCTTCAATTCGATCGCCAACCGAGCTCCGCGGCAAAGCCATTCATTTCTTGACAATTGCGTATGCTCAATTCGATCGCCAACCGAGCTTCGCGGCAAAGCCATTCATTCCTTGGCCATTACGTAAACTTCAATTCGTGTATCAACCGAGCCTCGCAAGCGCAGCCATTCATTCTTTGACAATGCCGTGCAACATGCAGATGTCATTCTGCAAACGGGAACCAGCCCGGCGTTGAGATGATCATCTTCCACAGCGGTTCCGGAATAACGAGCCGTTCGCGGTCGTCTTTTCTTAACGCGGTTTGAATTGCATCCTCCTGGCCGGCTTTAATTTTTTCCACCCAATGCGGCTCCATGACAAGCTCACGGCCGAGGGCAATAAGCGGTACATCGGTTTCCATTGCCTTCAAAACCTCGTCTCCTGTGTGCAGGGAGCCGACGCCGATCAAAGGCACGCGGCCTGCGACATGTTCCACGATCTGTTCCATGCGCGGACGGCCGGGTTCACCGCCGCGGCGGGCTTTAGACCAGAAGTGCTGCAGGGAAATATGCACATAGTCGAGCTCTTTTTCCATCAGCGCATCCAAAAGCGCGAACGTGTCATCCATCGTAATCCCCGGTTCGTACGGTTCTTCCGGGGATAAGCGGTATCCGACTAAAAACGGCCGGTCCGCATATTCCGTCACCGTTTTTTTCACAGCATCGACGACAGCAAGCGGGAATGCAAGCCGTTTTTCCAGACTGCCGCCCCACTCGTCTTCACGCCGGTTCGTATAAGGGGAGAAAAATTGCTGAATCAGATAGCCGTTTGCGCCGTGAATTTCAACGCCATCAAAACCAGCTTCGATCACGCGGCGTGTTGCTTCGCCGAATGCTTTCACAATTTCAGCGGTTTCTTCTCCCGTCAACGCGCGTGCATGGACGCTGCCGTCTGACGAATCTGTTTCACTTGCGCTCACAACATCCCCGCCCGGCACGAGTTCAGCCGGGCATTCGCGGCCACCATGGTGGATTTGCACAACCGCTTTTGCACCGTTTTGCTGAATCGTTTGTGCTAGTTTTTTCATGCTCTCAACCATTTCGTCTGTATGCGCGCCAGGTTGCCCGGTAAACGCTTTGCCGTTTTCCGTAACATTGGCACATGCCGTCACGACCATCCCCGGCCCTTTGGCACGTTCTTCATAATAACGCAGCTCGGCAGCGGAAATCGTGCCGTCATCATTCGAGGAATAATGGGTCATCGGCGCCATCACGATGCGGTTTTCCGCCCTGACGCCGCTTTTAAACGT
Organism: Weizmannia sp. CD-2023; assembly: GCF_036225245.1. Taxonomy (NCBI): domain Bacteria; kingdom Bacillati; phylum Bacillota; class Bacilli; order Caryophanales; family Bacillaceae; genus Heyndrickxia; species Weizmannia sp. CD-2023. The sequence continues at coordinate 14,676 of NZ_JARTJQ010000087.1, read as the reverse complement.
AATGGGTTCAAACAGTTTATCGTATTTGCTCATGGTCATGCTCCTTTCCTGGTTGCTTTCGCTTTTTTATTATGTTCCAATCTGTAAAAAAACGAAAATGAAAAGCACCGATCAAACCATGCAGGCATATCATATAGGAAAGTATTTTTTACATCATGAATTGGGAGACGTGAATGATGAGTGATGTCCTTTTACTGCTTCAAATGGTGGCAAAAAGGTTGAGTATCCTTTCGTTGATTACAGCGGTATTGCTGTTGTTGTCCCATTTATGGCTGTACGCTGTATTCACGTTCATCATAATGGGCGGGCTGATTTGCGTTGACAGGATCATCAGTGAAAAAGGCAATTCACGGGCAGCGGAAAACCAGCGCTATTATACTTTGATCGTTGTGACAGATGAAGATTGGCATGAAGAAGAGCATGTGCCGTTTCTTGAAATGGATCATGTCTCCTTAGAGCTGCATTATCAATATGAAGATATCCGTCGCATCAATCCGTTGATCCAGCTGCAGGCGTTTCCCGGATTTGTTCTCGTCGAAACGGATGATACAAAAAGAATAGAGGAATCGTTGCAAAACCCGGCGCTCGTTACAGGAAACTATGCGGAAGTCATCCGTTTTCTGAAACAGGAAAGCGCGGCGGAAAGCTGAAAAAGAAACAGGAATCCAAGCAAAGCCTGATCCCCCGTTTGTCTCGAAAATTGCGTGGGAGCAGTCTTTTTCCGAAACAGGAAGTGTGACGGGAAAGCTAAAATAGATGCGGGAATCCAAGTAAAGCAAAGCCGATGCCCGTTTGTCTCGAAAATTGCGTGGGAGCGGTCTGTTTTCTGAAACAGAAAGCGCGGCGGGAAGCTGAAAAAACTGAATATCAAGCAACCATGCAAAGCCCGATGTCTGTCCGGAGAGGATTTTGTTTTTTGAAGTAGGAAACCCGCGCCAAAAATTGAAGTAGAACGGGATATTGCGTGGGCTTGATCTTCTGAAACGCGGGAAAGTACGAGAAATTTGAAATGAGGTGGAAATTCAAAAAAGCAAAGTTGCTCCCCGTTTGAGAATTGTGCGGAGATGGTCCGTTGTTTGAAGTCGAAAATCATGGCAGGCAGCGGAACATAAATGAACTTTTTAAGAAAAATCGGAAAGGCTCCTTTTCACTAACATTTCCTGTGTTAAAATGTAAAAAAAGTACGTTCAAGGGGAGCTTTTTCAATGGTGTTTCAAAAAGGGGAAAAGTTAGAAGAAGATTTGTACTCCAATAGCGGTGTCCTGTTGCTGCGGAAAGGGACGTTTCTTACAGAAAGGCTCGCTGCCATTTTAAATAAATATGAAGTCCTGCGCGATCCGGAATTGGACGGCAGGCGCATTGCCACCGAAGTGCCCGGGATCTTCCATGACCTATTATATGAGAGTATTTACCATGAAATGGAAGAACTCCAGCGCATCATTCAAGTGAAAACAACCCTTTGTGATGCAGAAGTGGAGAGTATGGAAAAAAATTTTCGCAAGTTTTACAAAGAAGTGTTTACGACCCGGACGTCTATTTTGGAACTAATGGAGCATTTCTCTGCTGACGAATATTTGTTCAAACACTGTATCCATGTCGGGCTGATCGCTGCTAATATTGGGAAAATTTTGAAGTTGCATCCCGAAAAGCAAAGCCTACTGGCGCAAATGGGGCTTTTCCACGATATTGGCAAGTTCACCATTGACCCGCAAATTCTCAATAAACCGGGAAGACTAACAGATGCAGAGTTTGCCTTGATCAAGAAGCATCCGGAAGCGGGTTACCGGCTGCTTGAGAAAACATCGCTCGACCCGATGATTTTAAAAGGGACCCTAATGCACCATGAACGGCTGGACGGCTCAGGCTATCCGGATGGCAGGAAAACCATTCCTTTTCTTGTCAGAATTTTATCGGTGGCGGATACGTTTGACGCCATTTGTTCCAACCGCGCATACCGCAGGAGGCAGCCGGTGTTTTTTGCAATTGACGAGTTAATGGCGGACGCCGATGCTGGCCGGCTCGATCGGGAAATTGTCCTCCCGTTTGCCAACTTTCTGATGGAAAATTACCGGAAACAGCCGATTACACTGCGTAACGGGGTGAAAGGGAGCATTCTCCGGATTCATCCGCTTCATCCAAACCAGCCTGTTCTTAAAGTCGAAGGTTATCCGGTTTTAAACCTGATGGAACAAAACCTGACCTTGTTTCAAATTGCCAATCCCTATTAACCGGGGATTCTTATGTACGTACCCAATGTAAAAAAGACAAAGCGTATCTTTATGGAGACGAAGAGCGAAGGGTGAGACAAAACGCCACAATAACGGATTACAACATTCATACCCAAGCCGGGCATTGACTTGTCCTGCCCGGTTTTGGTATAGTATTTCTATTCAAATAGCGACGATGAAGGATCAATAGTAGCCGGAACTTTTCCTTTTAAAGCGAGCCGGGGGCGGTGGAAGCTCGGCAAGGAACCCGGTGAAACGGCAGTCCGGAGTTTTTTTCATGGAAAGTGGGTGCGAAAATTTCGCATCAACTGGGGTGGAACCGCGGGAATTCAAGCTCTCGTCCCCAGGCTGTTGCCTGGAGCCGGGAGCTTTTTATATGGAAACATTCCCGTCCCCAGGGGAAACCATTTCAATGAAAAAAGGAGAGATGACAATGAGCGTCACGATGGATCAAATCGTCTCGCACGCGAAACACCGCGGGTTTATTTTCCCGGGTTCGGAAATTTACGGAGGACTTGCCAACACTTGGGATTATGGCCCGCTCGGCGTCGAATTCAAAAACAACGTCAAAAAAGCCTGGTGGAAAAAATTCATCCAGGAGTCGCCGTACAATGTCGGCCTTGATGCTGCCATTCTGATGAACCCGCGCACATGGGAAGCAAGCGGCCACCTCGGCAATTTTAATGACCCGATGATCGACTGCAAACACTGTAAAGCCCGGCACCGTGCCGACAAACTGATCGAAAATGCCCTGCATGAAAAAGGGATCGACATGATTGTTGACGGCCTGCCGTTTGAAAAAATGGAAGCGCTGATTAAAGAGCATGACATCGCCTGCCCGGATTGCGGCAGCAAAGACTGGACCGGCATCCGCCAGTTTAATCTGATGTTCAAAACGTACCAGGGTGTAACCGAAGACAGCACGAATGAATTGTATTTGCGCCCGGAAACCGCACAAGGCATTTTTGTCAATTTTAAAAATGTACAACGGACAATGCGTAAAAAATTGCCGTTCGGGATTGCCCAAATCGGAAAAAGTTTCCGGAACGAAATCACCCCGGGGAACTTCATTTTCCGTACGCGCGAATTCGAGCAGATGGAACTTGAATTTTTCTGCAGGCCGGGCGAAGAGCTCAAATGGTTTGACTACTGGAAACAGTATGCGCGCGAATTTTTGCTGAATCTCGGCATGAGGGAAGAAAACTTGCGGCTGCGCGACCATGAAAAAGAAGAACTATCCCACTACTCGAACGCGACCACCGACTTTGAATACAACTTCCCGTTCGGCTGGGGCGAACTGTGGGGCATAGCCTCCCGTACTGATTACGACCTGAAACGCCATATGGAATATTCCGGCGAGGATTTCACTTATCTTGACCAGGAAACGAATGAACGCTTTGTTCCGTACTGCATTGAGCCGTCGCTCGGGGCGGACCGTGTAGCGCTGGCATTTCTGATTGACTCTTATGCAGAAGAGACACTTGAAGACGGCACAAGCCGCACGGTCATGCACCTGCACCCTGCCCTTGCGCCATACAAAGCCGCGGTTTTGCCGCTGTCGAAAAAATTATCGGATGAAGCACGCGACATTTTTGCGGATTTGTCGAAAACGTTTATGGTTGACTTTGACGAAACCGGGTCGATCGGCAAGCGATACCGCCGCCAGGACGAAATCGGCACGCCGTTTTGCATCACATACGACTTCGATTCGCGCGACGACCATATGGTGACCGTCCGCGACCGTGACACAATGGAGCAAACCCGTGTGCCAATCACGGAACTTAAAGCCTTTTTGGAAGAAAAAATTAAGTTTTAAAAAAAAGCCCGCAGCTTGCGGGTTTTTTTCTTTGGTGGTGCGCCAGGTCAGCCATAAGCAAATCTATCCTGATCGTAATGGATTTTGGCGTTTGGAACGCCTAATTAGACCATAATTAGACATTTTTAACGGGTTTTACGCTTGGATTTGTCCAATTAGAACGCCTAACTAGACATTTTCAACGGGTTTTCGCCTAATTTGTCTAATTGGATGCGGCGTGTTTTGTCCTTTTGACAGGTTCAAAGGGACATTTCATTCCCGGATGCGGCATGTTTTGTCCTTTTGACAGGTTCAAAAGGACATTTCGGGCCCGGATGCAGCTCGTTTTGTCTTTTTGACGGCTTCAAAAGGACATTTCGGGCCCGGATGCAACTCCTTTTGTCCTTTTGACAGGTTCAAAAGGACATTTCATTCCCGGATGCGGCACGTTTTGTCCTTTTGACAGGTTCAAAAGGACATTTCGTTACCTGATGCAGCTCGTTTTGTCTTTTTGACGGCTTCAAAAGGACATTTTGGGCCCGGATGCAATTCCTTTTGTCCTTTTGACAGGTTCAAAAGGACATTTCATTCCCGGATGCGGCACGTTTTGTCCTTTTGACAGGTTCAAAAGGACATTTCGGGCCCGAATGGAGCTCCTAATTAGACAATTCCACCGGGTTCGCACCTCTTTTGGTCTTATGTTTCCAATTGATCCGCCTGCCCCAAGAGGCCATCTTTTCATCCCCAGGTTTTACCTTCCTAACTCTGTTTATCTCTTTACTCCGGATTTGCCGAAAAACCTTGCTTTTTGCATGCTTTAGGCACATTCGGATATTCTACAAAAGAAGCATGATCGAAAATTAGGTACTGTGAATAAAGACAGTTTGCCCGGGGATATGGCGGGTAAAGATGGACATACCGAAACGCAATTGCGAAATAGTCTTTACAAACCATGGTAACGGGAGTAAGATAGGATGTCGTATGAAAAATTTGTGTTTCATAACTGAACCGCTTAATCCGGAAACGGAACGGGGGAACCAGGTTGGCGGCCGCGCGCCGCTTTGGGGTGAAGCCTTTTTTTAAAAAGGCAGGGCCACTCTTATGCCCGAACCCGACAGCTAACCCCGTCAGCGTTATAAGAGAGGATGTGAAACTGTGATCGGGCAATAGACCACAGGGGAGATAAATTCTCTTTGTGGTTTTTCTTATTTTTGGGGAAGCATTTTTGAAACACTGCAGATAAAAGGAGACAATTCAAATGTTCACCACGATAAAACGATTGTTAATTGGGAGACCGCTGCGTTCAAATGAACTCGAAGGCCAGAAGCTGACCAAGTTAAAAGCACTGGCCATTCTGTCATCCGACGCACTTTCATCTGTTGCATACGGGCCTGAACAGGTGCTGATTGTACTTGCCACAGTGGGGACGCTGGCATTTTGGTATTCTATTCCAATTACAGTCGGCATTTTAATTTTATTGGCTGCACTTATTTTATCTTATCGCCAGGTCATTTACTCTTATCCGCAAGGCGGCGGGGCATACCTTGTCTCGAAAGAAAATCTCGGCGTCACCCCCGGCCTTCTTGCAGGCGGATCCTTGCTGGTGGACTACATTTTAACGGTGGCCGTTTCCGTCTCAGCCGGAACAGATGCCATTACTTCCGCGTTTCAGAGCTTGCATCCGTACAGTGTGCAGATTGCGGTTTTTCTCGTTCTGATCATTACGATTTTGAATTTGCGCGGGCTGACGGAATCAGCCAATGTGCTCGCATACCCGGTTTACCTGTTCGTATTTGCATTGATTGTCATCATTGTTGTCGGTTTATTTAAAACCGTAACGGGGCAAGTTCCGCAAAACCTGCATCCGCATATCGGTACGCCGGTCGCCGGCATTTCACTGTTTCTTTTGCTAAAAGCTTTCTCATCCGGCTGTTCGGCATTGACAGGGGTCGAAGCCATTTCCAACGCGATCCCGAACTTTCGCGACCCGGCACCGAGAAACGCAGCCCGCACGCTTGCCATGATGGGTATCATTCTGGCATCGCTTTTAGCGGGCATCAGTTTTCTCGCATACTGGCTCGGCATTGCGCCGAAAGAAACAGAAACCGTTGTATCGCAAATGGCACACCGGACACTTGGCAACGGTGTTTTGTACTATTTCGTCCAGGCAACTACGGCTTTAATTCTCGTGCTTGCTGCGAACACCGGATTCTCTGCGTTCCCGCAGCTCGCTTTTAACTTGGCGAGGGACAAATTTATGCCGCGCATGTTCACGATCCGCGGTGACCGGCTTGGTTACTCAAACGGAATTATTTTTCTCGGCGTTGCTTCCATGATTTTAATTGTCGCATTCCAGGGCAATACCGAGCGCCTCATTCCGTTGTACGCAGTCGGCGTGTTCATTCCGTTTACCCTTGCGCAATGCGGCATGATTGTGAAATGGGTCACTCAAAGACCGAGAGGCTGGGCCGGCAAAATGTCGGTCAACTTTGTCGGTGCCATTATTACATTTAGCGTCCTTGCGATTTTATTCATTACGAAATTCACGCAAGTATGGCCGGTTTTGATTTTCCTGCCGATCGTCATGTTTATTTTCCGGAAAGTGAACCGGCATTACGAGGCGGTCGGCGAGCAGTTGCGGATTAAAGGGGTGTTTCAGGAAGAAATCCACTCCAATGTGATCATTGTCCCGGTGGCCGGCATTACAACGGTCGTGGAACGGACGATTAATTATGCAAAATCGCTCTCGGATCAGGTCATAGCCGTTTATGTCGCTTTTGACCATGAAGACGAGAAGAGAATGGAAGAAAAATGGAAAGAGTGGGACTGTGGTGTCCGCCTTGTCACCCTGCACTCGTCTTACCGGAGCATTGTCCAGCCGCTTGCCAAATTTTTGGAAATTATCCAGCGGAAAGCAAAAGAAAACAAGTACCAGGTCATGGTACTCATTCCACAGTTCATTCCGAAAAAACGCTGGCAAAACATTTTGCACAACCAGTCCGCGCTCCTCATCCGGATGCGCCTTCTCTGGGAAAAAGACGTTGTCGTTGCAACAATGCCCTACCATTTTAAAAAATAACAAATCTGGATGCACCATTTTCACTGCAATACGGCTGTATCAAAAAAGGCTGCCCGCCACGCGTTCGGCAGCCTTTTTTGATGAGCAGAACAAATTACCGTAGACGCTTCGTTCAACATCAAACGCGGCAAAAGCCAAAATAAAAAAGCCGCGCAACGCCGCGCAGCCAAAATCTTATCGGTTCCAAATCAAAAGAAGCAAAACAATCGCCAAAAGGATGCGGTATATCGCAAACGGGACCAGCTTTACCTTGTTGATCAGTGCGAGGAAAAACTTGATCGCGATTAAGGCGAAAATAAACGCGCTGATGAATCCGGTAATAAAGAACGGAATCGTCTCAGGTGTTACGGCACCCCAATGCTTTACAAGCGAAAGAAAGCTCGCGCCAAACATGATCGGCACGGCCATAATAAACGTAAAGTCCGCTGCCGCACGGTGACTCATGCCAAGCAAGACGCCGCCTGAAATCGTGGAGCCGGAACGTGAAAAACCCGGCCACAGGGCAAGACATTGAAAAAGCCCAACCACAAACGCCTGTCTATATGTAATCTGGTCGACCGTCTCCGTCTTCGGCCGACGTGGGCGCGTGAGATCCGCTACAATCATCAAAATGGCTCCAACCACCAGGGCAACAAGTACCGTATTCACCGAAAACAGATGGGCATCAATATAGTCTTCAAACAAAAAGCCGAGCACAGCCGCCGGAACGAGCCCGGTAATCACATGCGTCAATCTCAGCCGTTCACCGTACATCTGCTCTCTCGTAATATTTTTTTTCAGGCCAAGCAAATTTAAAAATCTGTCCCAAAAAACCACAACCATCGCCATAATGGACCCAAGCTGGATCACCACTTTAAATACATTTGCCGCTTCAGTGCCATAAAGATGATTCGATTTCAAAATCAAGTCATCCACAATAATCATATGGCCCGTCGAAGAAACCGGGGCAAACTCTGTCAGCCCCTCCACAAGGCCGAGAATGGCGGCCACAAACAAATTCCACAAATGCAAAAACGTCACCTCCAGACTACATTATTCTACCATGGACACCGGCCAAAACGAATAAATTTTTTACGAACCCCGCCATGCTTAATCAGAAAATAAATTGAATTCAAGTGATTATAAGTTGAAAATGTTTACAATACACTATAAGATAAAGATAAAGAAGCCCGGGGAGGGGAAAAAATGCCTGGAAATCTCAGCTTTGGCGAAGTTCTCATTATTCTTGTTGTTGCCCTATTAATTTTCGGCCCGTCGAAACTCCCGCAGCTTGGAAGGGCAGCCGGCCAAACATTGCGCGAATTCAAAAAAGGCGTGCGTGACGCCATTGACGAAGAAGAAAAGCCGCAAGTGAAAAAAAGTAAATCATAACCATAGGCCGCTGTAAAACGCAGCGGCCCATTTTTTGCATGCACCCCGCCATTTTCCGAACGCTTTTCATGGTAAAACACCGAAAGACGACCGCCCTGACACCTTCACGAGCCGTCGTGTAAAAATACGACCAGCATACTGCCACTTTTCATCTCATTGCCAGTGCTGCAAAAAATGTCTGATCCTTTTTGCGAAAAACGCAGCAGCCAGTTTTTTATTCGCGCTGCCGTCATCCGAACATTTTTCACGGTAAAACACCGAAAGACGACCGCCCTGACACCTTCACGGGCCGAAAATGCAGCCGTAACGCCCTGTCCCCGGGGACGGATTCAATTTTCCTGATCGTGCTATATAAGTTGAACCAAACATTAGTTGCCAGAAGCAATGTCTATCCTGATCGTAATTGATTTTGACGCGAAAAACTTAAGTTCTTTTTATATAGCAGCAGGAACGGAGGGCTCCCCATGGGCTGATTCATCTGTATGGTTTATTTCCTTTTATGGCAGGAAAAAATTTTACACATCCCTCGCCGGCTAAATTACTTGAACCGGCTATAAATGTGTTAAGATAAGGGTAAACAGAAAAATGGTTCCTTTGAATCCGGAGGGGGTAATAACAATACGATGGAAGACCGGCTGTTTTCATTATTTCAAAAACGGGGGGTCAGAAGGGTTCTTATCTTTGTGCTGATCACACTTATCCTGTATTTTCTGCGCAGCATGATGGACCTGATGCTGCTCACCTTTATTTTTTCCTATCTTGTCAACAGACTGCAAAAAATTGTGACAAGATGGTTTCCGATCAAACGCAGACTGGCTGTTTTGATCGTGTACATTTTAATTCTCGGTGGCCTCATACTCGGCGTGATCAAATATTTTCCGATCCTGGTCAATGAAATTACCCAGCTTGTTATGCAGATTTCCGATTTTTACACAAAACCTCAGCACAATGAAGTACTGAATTATATTGTGAAAAACATCCAGGAAAAGAAAATTGTCGACTACGCACAAAAAGGCGTTTCTATCCTGTTCGATTATTTTACAAGCATCAGCAAAGTCAGCATCCAGGTCTTCATGGCCATTATCCTGAGTTTGTTTTTCCTGCTTGAAAAAGAGCGGATCATCCGTTTTACAAAACAGTTTAAAAAGAGCAAACTTGCAGCGTTTTACGATGAAATCGAGTATTTCGGTGTCAAATTTGTAGGGACATTCGGGAAAGTGATCGAGGCCCAGTTCATTATCGCCGTTGTGAATTCCGTTCTTACTACGATCGGTCTCTGGATTCTCGGCTTTCCGCAGTTATTCGGGCTCGCCATTCTCATTTTTGCTCTCGGCCTTATCCCGGTCGCCGGCGTTTTCATCTCGCTCATTCCGCTCTGTATCATCGCTTACAGCATCGGTGGCGGAATGAAAGTACTGTATGTCCTCATTTTGATTGTCATCGTGCATGCCGTGGAAGCCTATGTGCTGAATCCGCAGCTGATGTCCTCAAAAACGAATATGCCTGTTTTTTACACTTTTCTCATTTTAATTTTTTGTGAGCATTTTTTCGGTCTGTGGGGGCTCATTCTTGGTATTCCCATTGTGATGTTCTTCCTTGATGTTCTTGAAGTTACCGGCCAAAGTACGGAGCCAAAGAAAAAAACATAATGTGTACAATACACCAGCCGTTCCAAAAGAGGTAAGCATTTTGGAACGGCTTTTTTCACAGATGAATTCCTTGCTAAACGCTTTCTGACATTGAATTCTCACCAGACTTTAGTCCTAGAGACCGCTTGGGTTTTTAATATTTTAAAAAAATAACTCTTCCCGGAAAATCCATCTTAAAAAACAGAAAAATACCTTCAATAAAAATATTGATGTTATCTGAATAGATTGATATACTCTAAAATAGGGAGTAATGGAAGGTTTCTAAATACTGGAAGCGCACACCAAAAAGATGAGCAGCCGGGAGGTGATGATGTGATTTCATTCCGTCATGTCAACAAATACTATGGTGATTTTCACGTTTTAAAAGATATTAACCTTGAAGTAAAAGAAGGGGAAGTCGTCGTTGTGATCGGGCCTTCCGGATCAGGGAAGAGTACAATGCTCCGCTGCATCAACCGTCTGGAAGACATCACGGACGGCGAGCTCTTCGTCCGCAATATGAAAGTCAATGACAAAAAAACCGATATCAACGATCTTCGCAAAAACATCGGCATGGTCTTCCAGCACTTCAATTTGTATCCGCATAGAACTGTCTTGCAAAATATCACGCTGGCGCCGATCAAAGTGCTGGGCCAAAGTAAGGAAGAAGCGGAAAAAAAGGCGATGCACTACTTGGAAAGGGTGGGCATTCCGGATAAAGCAAACGCCTACCCGTCACAGTTATCAGGCGGCCAGCAGCAACGTGTCGCAATTGCCAGGGGGCTGGCAATGGAGCCGGACATTATGCTGTTTGACGAACCGACATCTGCCTTGGATCCCGAGATGATCGGAGAAGTGCTCGACGTTATGAAAGCACTCGCAAAAGACGGTATGACGATGGTAGTTGTCACGCACGAAATGGGCTTTGCCCGCGAAGTGGCGGACCGCGTCCTTTTCATGGACCAGGGGAGAATCATTGAGGACAATACGCCGGAAGACTTTTTCAAAAACCCGCGTGAAGAACGCGCCCGCACCTTTTTAAACCGTGTGCTGAACCATTAACCACAGGCCATGGTACATACACTTGCAAAACATGTGTATCCGGGCAGGATGCTAAAAATGGAAGCAAACGACCGCGGCTATTGGGTACACGCATGTCGGCCGTCGATCGCCGGAAAGCCGGCTACGAATGGTGGCCAAACATCCTGCATCACGCCCGGGCAGGATGCTAAAAATCGGGTGCAAACCATACGCGGTTATCAGGTCCATACATGGCGGCATCAATCGCCGGAAAGCCGGTTACGATGGCGGCCAAACACCCTGCATCACGCCCGGGCAGGATGCCAGAAATCGGAAGCAAACGATCCGCGGCTATCGGGTGCACGCATGGCGGCATCACTGCCGGAAAGCCGTTTTCTCGTGGCGGCCAAATAACCTGTACCACGCGGGTCAGGATGCCAAAAAATGAAAGCAAACGATCCGCGGCTATCGGGTACACGTACGGTGGCCGTCAATCGCCGGGAAAGCCGGTTCCAGTCGCAGTCATAAACCATTTGCATCTGCATATACATTCATATCCGGGGATGGTGCGCAATCATGGCCATAAGCCAAGGAATGGTAGGTGCCGGCCCGCGGGAATACCGTGCTACTCAAAGCAGTACCAGCATAAAACATTTATCATTGGGGACTTCCGCAAAGCGCTTGCTTTCGCGGTGACCATAAATAAAAAAGGGGGATTCAAATGGGAAAGGTCAAAAAATGGTTAGCAGCAGGATTGGTTTTCATTTTGGCAGCAGCACTGGTTGCAGGCTGCGGCAAATCAAAATCGACAGGCGGATCCGGTTCTGCAAGCGATGATCCGATCAAAAAAATCGAAGACAGAGGGAAATTGGTCGTTGGAGTCAAATATGATACATATCTATTTGGCTACAAAGACCCTAAAACCGGAAATGTGGAAGGCTTTGATGTAGACATTGCCAAAGCGATTTCCAAGAAAATTTTCGGTGACAAAGTCAAAGTCGAACTGAAAGAAGTCACATCGAAAACCCGGATTCCAATGCTGCAAAACGGCGATGTTGACATGGTTGTCGCTACCATGACGATTTCGCCGGATCGTAAAAAAGTGGTCGACTTCTCGGATGTTTATTTTGACGCCGGCCAGTCGCTCCTTGTGAAAAAAGGAAGCAAGATTAAGAGCGTCAAAGACTTGACGAAAGGCACAAAAGTCTTGACGGTAAAAGGTGCGACATCTGGTGACAACGTCAGAAAAGCCGCTCCGGATACAACCGTGTTAGAGTATGAAAACTATCAAGAAGCATTCACGGCTTTAAAATCCGGCAAAGGCGATGCACTGACAACCGACAACTCGATTCTGTACGGCATGGCCGCCCAAGACTCGAACTACCAGGTTGTAGGTGGCACTTTCACGAAAGAACCGTACGGCATTGCCATGAAAAAAGGCAATACGAAACTCGTAAAAGCCGTCAACAAAGCTTTGAAAGAACTGAAAGACAGCGGGGAATACGACAAAATCAAAAACAAATGGATCAAAGAATAAGGATAAGGGGTGGGCAAAATCGCCCATCCCTTTCTCCTGATTAAACCGCAAAGGAGTGAAACAGCGTGCTTGATTTTTCCATCCTCACCGACAATATCGACTTATACATGAAAGGTTTTGTCAATACGATTAAAATCAGCATCATCGGCCTTGTCGCCAGTTTCATTCTCGGCAACCTCATTGCCGTGTTCAGGCTGGCCCCTGTGAAACTGCTGAATTTTATCGGCGCAGTCTACGTTGAAGTCATCCGCAATATTCCGTTAATCCTGACCGGTTTCTTTTTCTATAACGGGCTCAGCTATTTTCATATTAATTTAAGCGGCTTTATCGCGGGCACCATTGCGCTCTCCATTTACACCGCCGCTTTTATTGCGGAAGCCGTACGTGCCGGCATTCAATCGGTGGACAAAGGTCAGCTTGAAGCCGCACGGTCAACTGGTCTGACATATACCCAGGCGATGCGTTACGTCGTCCTTCCGCAGGCGATCAAAATCGTCATTCCGCCGATCGGCAACCAATTCCTGAACCTGGTCAAAAACTCTTCGATCCTCGGTGTTTTTGCGGGACTCGACCTCATGTACTACGCCGATCTCATTCATGAAAAAACATGGATCACTTTTGATACGTATATTTTCGTCGGCATGTTTTATCTCATTCTGACGATCCCGCTCAGCCTGCTTGTCAACTATCTTGAACGCCGGCTGGCCAGAAGCAGTTGAATCATATTTAAAGGAGGGAAATGCGATGGATTTTGCCGGAGCTTATTCAAGTGGAAACCTGGCGTATTTGCTGAAGGGTTTTGCGGTGACATTGGAAGTGGCTTTTGTTGCAATCGTGTTGAGTTTTCTCATCGGCTGTATTCTCGGCATCTTGCGTTACGCCAAAATTCCAATTTTATCGCCAATCGTGGCACTTGTTGTGGAAATCACCCGGAACTTGCCACTGATTTTGATTATTTTCTTTACATATTTTGCCTTGCCTGAAGTCGGCATGAAAATGAGCGTCACGGCAGCAGCCATTTCGGCGCTGACGGTGTTCGAATCCGCGATGATTGCTGAAATTGTGCGCGGCGGCCTGAACGCCATCCCGAAAGGCCAGATCGAAGCTGCCCGTTCATCCGGCTTGAAATATATCCAAACCTTGTGGTACATCATCCTGCCGCAAGCTTTGAAAAAAATGATCCCGCCGCTTGTGAGCCAGTTCATCTCGCTTTTAAAAGATACGTCGCTTGCGATCATCATTGCACTGCCGGAACTGTTACACAATGCAAAAGGGATTTACAACGGGGAAGGCGGATCAAAATACATCATCCCGATTCTGCTCATGGCAGCTTTCATGTATTTTGTTGTCAACTACTTGCTTTCGATTCTCGCGCGCCGGCTCGAAAAGCGCCTCGACCCGGACCGTTCCGCTGCCAAACAGCTTGTGAACACAACAGAAAATTTGCTCTAGGGGAACCTGTCCTGAGGTTCCTTTTTTTTGCGCAGCTTTTCTCATGATAGAGATGTTTGCGATTGCTGATTTTCATTCGCAAAGTTGCAAAATAAATCAAATCCCCATTGCTTTTTTGTGCTAACTGTTATACAATATATATAACAAATAACCCAAATAAAAGAGATGATGTTCATGCTCATGAAAATCGACCTTGAATCGGATGTCCCTATTTACCAACAGCTGCATAACAGCATCATGGAAGGGATTGCGTCAAAAGAGCTGGCACCGGGCGATTCGCTTCCATCGGTAAGGGCGATGGCATCCGATCTCGGCGTCAACATGCACACGGTCAATAAAGCCTACCAAATCTTGAAGCAGGAAGGCTTTATCCAGATCCACCGGCAAAAAGGGGTTGTCATCCAGCCTGACCAGATGCCCCCGGCCGATGAACCATATCTTGAAAGCCTTACGGGAAAACTGCGCCCGCTCATCAGTGAAGCGATCTGCCGCGGCCTGGACGAAAAGCAATTTTTAAAAATATGCGAAAAGCTATACAACGACATTCAAAAGTCCTACGGTGTGAT